>JAUYMV010000131.1 GCA_030698645.1 Mesorhizobium sp. | reverse complement strand
TCGACGACGATCTTCTTAACGCGTTCTGCGGTATCGCTCATTTTGGCATCCTCGTATTCACGTTGTTTGATACTCGTTAACGGCCCGATTGCCGCTAATCAAGTTGAAAGAATTCACCGCCCGCGACGGGACCGGAGCAACAAGCGACCGGCCGGGTAGATCGCGGCATTACACGAAAAGTTCGCGCCGTCCAAGGCGAAAAAGCTCCAGTCCGGCGGTCGTTCAGATCATCGCCATGCCGCCGTTCACGTGCAGGGTCTGGCCGGTAACGTAGGCGGCTTCGCCAGAGGCGAGATAGAGAACCGCTGCGGCGATGTCGGCGCCGACCCCCATGCGCTTCATCGGAATGGCGCCGAGGATGGTTTCCTTCTGCTTGTCGTTCAGCTTTCCGGTCATCGCCGACTCGATGAAGCCGGGCGCCACGCAGTTGACGGTGATGTTGCGGCTGGCGATCTCCTGGGCGAGCGACTTGCTGAAGCCGATCATGCCGGCCTTCGATGCGCAGTAGTTTGCCTGACCGGGATTGCCGGTGACGCCGACGACCGACGTGATGTTGATGATGCGGCCATAGCGGCGGCGCATCATGGGATGGGTGAGTTCGCGCGTCAGGCGGAACACCGAGGTGAGATTGACTTCGAGCACCGCATCCCAGTCCGCGTCGGACATGCGCACGAACAATCCGTCGCGCGTGATCCCGGCATTGTTGACGAGGATGTCGACGCCCTCCAGTTCGCTCTCGGCCTTCTGGGCCAGCGCCTTCACCGAATCGCGGTCCGACAGGTCGGCTGGATAGAGCTTCACCCGTTCGCCGAGTTCGGCTCCCAGCGACACGAGCTTTTCGGCGCGCGTCCCGTGCAGGCCGACGGTTGCGCCCTGTGCGTGCAGCAATCGCGCGATGGCCTCGCCGAGCCCCCCGGTCGCGCCGGTGACGAGGGCTTTCTTGCCCGTCAGATCGAACATGGTCTTGTCTCCATTGTCATCCAGCCGGCCGCGCTTCTCATGAGCCGGCGCGAAATGCTTCAGATCAGGGCCTCGGCCGCAGCCTCGATGTCGGCGGGGCCGTTGACCGCCGCTGTCGCGATGTCGCGGTTGATGCGCCGCGCCAAGCCGGTCAGCACCTTGCCGGCGCCGATCTCGTAGAGTGTAGCGATACCGTTGGCCGCGAACCAGTCGACCGTCTCGCGCCAGCGCACCCGGCCGGTGACCTGCTCGACCAGGCGCCGGGCAATGTCGTCGGCATTCGTCAAAGGCTGCACGAGCACATTCGACACCACCGGGACCACCGGCGGAGACTTGTTCACCTTCGCAAGCGCCTCGCGCATGGCCTCAGCCGCCGGCTGCATGAGGGCGCAATGGAACGGCGCCGAAACCGGCAGCATGATGGCGCGCTTGGCGCCTTTTTCCGTGCACAGGCGCGCGGCCAGTTCGACGGCCGGTTTGCCGCCCGAGATGACGAGTTGGCCGCCGCCATTGTCGTTGGCGATCTGGCAGACGCCAAGCGTCGCGGCTTCCGCGCACGCCGCCTCGACGGCTTCCGCCTCGAGCCCGATGATCGCCGCCATGGCGCCTTCGCCGGCGGGGACCGCGGCCTGCATGGCGTTGCCGCGAATGCGCAGCAGACGCGCCGTGTCGGAAAGCGACAGCATGCCGGCCGCGCAGAGCGCCGAATATTCGCCCAGCGAATGGCCGGCGACGTAGGCGACATGGTCGAGAATCGTGACGCCACGCGCCTCGAGCGCGCGAATGGCAGCCATGGAGACCGCCATCAGCGCTGGCTGCGCGTTGGCGGTCAGCGTGAGCGTCTCCTCGGGGCCCTCCCAGATGATCGTCGACAGTTTCTGTCCGAGCGCTTCGTCGACCTCGGCGAAGACGGCGCGCGCTTCCGGAAAGGCGTCGGCGAGATCCTTGCCCATGCCGACAGTCTGACTGCCCTGCCCCGGAAACGTGAATGCGATCGACATCGGTCTCTCCCCGGCCGCGGCCCTTTGCGTCCGTGTGACGCACCGGAGCCGCGAGTGTCAAGAGCGCGATTCGGTGCCTGGTGCCTCCTGCAATGTGGCGCCGCCGTCGCAAATCGTGTGGAACAACCGGGATGCATGACAGTTCAATGACAGTTATATGACAGGAGGGAGGTTTGTCCGAGGACGTGAGATTGTCAGAGCAGAGTGTCATGGATCCGGTGGACGAAACCCAGAGCCGTTCCGTCAAGAGGGCCAATGCAAGGCGGACGCGTCGCCTTGCGACGTTGGCGGGCACCGTGCGATCGCTTTCGGCCACGCTCTTGCTCGCAGCACTTCTGGTCCTGTCCGTCGAACTGATTTCGCGCGGATCGCTGTCCGAGACTCTCGACTTCTTCACGCAGCCCTACCGCCCGGCGTGGGCGACGGTGGCGCTGGTCGCGCTCATCCTGCTCGTGCTCGACGCCATTCTCGGACGCGCGCATCAGGGACTTCTGCTGCTTGCGCCCGTCGCGCTTCTGCTGGCTGCGATCGGCCGGCAGAAAGCCTACTATCTCGGAGATCCGCTCTATCCGGCCGACTTCCTCTATGGCCGCCAGATCGTCGAGCTGCTGCCGCTGCTCGTGCGCGAGCGGCTCGGCACGGCCGCGTTGATCGTGGTGCTTTGCGTCGCGCTGGCCGTGACCATTCCGCTTGCATGGCGCGCCTGGAACCGGCGCGGACGGCGCATCCGGGTCAATGCGCGCGCGGCGCGACTGGCGCTGGCCGTGCCGCTCTTGGCCGTGTTCGCGTCGATCCTCGACTATGCGAGCTTCTCGCTGACACGCGACCGGCTCTGGATCAGCCCGATGATGTGGGACCAGAAGGCCAACTACGCCTATAACGGCTTCACGCTTGGCTTCGCACTCAACGTGCCGATGGCAAAGGTCACCGCCCCCGACGGCTACACGAAGGAAGCGCTGGCCCGGATGGGCGGCGCCAATTCGTCGACCGTGACCATGCCGGAAGAGCGGCCAGACATCATCATGGTGATGAGCGAATCGTTCTGGGACCCGACGCGGCTGCCCGGCGTTTCCATTGCGCCGGATCCGATGGCGTCGATCCGCGCGCAGCAGTCCGGCCATGTCTTCTCGCCCGAGTTCGGCGGCATGACCGCCAATGTCGAGTTCGAGGCGCTGACGGGTTTTTCGAACGCCTTCCTGCCCTATGGCAGCATCCCCTACCAACAATATGTGCGCGGCGACGTGCCGTCGCTGCCGTCCTTCCTGACCGGCGAGGGCTATCAATCCGTCGCGTTCCATCCGTTCTCGGGCTGGTTCTGGAACCGTAGCGAAGTCTACAAAGCCTTCGGCTTCCAGGACTTCATGTCGGAAGAGAACCTGCCGGTCATGGCGAAGCGCGGCCATCTGGTCTCCGACGCGGCGCTGACCGACCAGATCATTGCCAAGGCCGACGCGGCCGACAAGCCGCTCTTCATGTTCACCGTGTCGCTGCAGAGCCACGGGCCGTACGAGCCCGGCCGCTATCCGGACGCGACCGTCGAGGTTTCGGGCGTGGCGGACTCGTGGTCGCGCGATTCCATCGTGACTTTTTCCGAGGGGATCGCGGACGCGGACCGCGGCTTCCAGCGTCTCGTCGACTGGGCGTCGAAGCGCGATCGACCGACCATCATCGCATTCTTCGGCGATCATCTGCCGCCGCTCGGCGCGGCCTATGTCGCGACCGGCTTCCTGAAGGACAACGTACCCCCGCGCGACGCGCCCGTCGACGAGATGCTCGGCTATCGCGAAACGCCGCTCGTCGTCTGGTCGAACCGCAAGGGTGCCGTGCGCGACGTCGGAACCGTCTCGCCGGCCTTCCTGCCGCTGCTGCTGATGAAGCAGGCCGGCATCGAGCATCCATATTACACCGGCGCGCTCGGCGATCTCTACGAGCGCTACCACGTGGTCGATCGGCACGTGCTGATCGGGGCAGACGGCGCCGGGACGCCCGGTTGGTCGCGCGACAATGCCGTCGATGCGGCCGTGCGCGACCATCGCCTGCTGCAATACGACATCTTGTTCGGAAAACGCTTCGGCGAGCGCCGTTTCTTCCCGAAGCCAGTGCAGTGGGAGGACCTGCTGGTCAGGCTTCCCGTCGAACCGAGCTTGCCTTCGCGCCGGAATCCTGTATAGCCACGCGCAATCTGCCGGTCCTAGCTGGGGGCTGAACGGAGGGCCGGAGGTTTTTCTGAAAAGCTTCCGTCGAAGGCAAGAGCGCCTTCAGCCTCCCGTGTCTCCGCTCTCGACCGTCTCGTCATGCTCCTTTCTTCCCCGTTTTCGGGTCCAAGAGAAGTTGCAGAGGCTTTAGCCGCCGGGACCGGGAGAGAAACGAAGAAAGGCAAAGAACCATGGCACTTTACGAGCATGTGTTTCTTGCCCGGCAGGACCTCTCACAGCAGCAGGTCGATGCCCTTGTCGAACAGTACAAGGGTGTCATCGCAGCTGGTGGCGGGTCCGTCGGCCGGGTCGAGAACTGGGGACTGAAGTCCCTCACCTACCGCGTCAACAAGAACCGTAAGGCCTATTACGCCCTCATGGACCTCGACGCGCCGGCAGAGGCAGTCAAGGAAATGGAGCGCCAGATGGGCCTGTCGGAGGACATCCTGCGCTTCATGACCGTCAAGGTCGAGAAGCACGAGGAAGGCCAGTCGGCCATGCTGCAGAAGCGTGATCGCGACGACCGCGGCGATCGTCCGGGCGGCCGCTTCGGCGACCGTGACCGTGGCGACCGTGGCGACCGTCCGCCGCGCAGCTTCGGCGGCGACCGCGATGGCGGTGGCGACCGTGGTCCGCGCCGTCCGCGCGAAGGTTTTGAAGGAGCTGCCGAGTAATGGCCGAGACCGTATCAGCGCCGCAGAGGCGCCCGTTCCACCGCCGCCGCAAGACTTGCCCCTTCTCGGGCGCCAATGCGCCGCGGATCGACTACAAGGACGTCCGTCTCCTGCAGCGCTACATTTCGGAGCGCGGCAAGATCGTGCCGTCGCGCATCACGGCGGTCAGCCAGAAGAAGCAGCGCGAGCTCGCCAAGGCGATCAAGCGCGCCCGCTTCCTGGCGCTGCTGCCCTACATCGTAAAGTAGGCAAGGATACCGGGCGCGGGCGGCCAGCCGGCCGCGCCCCTCCCCTCCGCGACGGGCGCGGATCGGGCGATGTCAAATCCCGGGTTGGGCGACACGCCCTAACTGCCGCGACGGCAGGACAGCGATCAGAGGCCTCGGCCGCACGCTCCTTCCGTTCGCGCATATGATTTTTCGCCGGTCCGCCGGCCAAGCGCAAGGAACGGAACCATGGACGTCATTCTTCTCGAACGCATTTCCCGCCTCGGCCAGATGGGCGACACCGTCAAGGTCAAGGACGGCTTCGCGCGCAACTTCCTGCTGCCGAAGGGCAAGGCGCTGCGCGCCAACGCCGCCAACCGGCAGAAGTTCGAAGGCCAGCGCGTGCAGCTCGAAGCCCGCAACCTCGAGCGCAAGGCGGAGGCCCAGAAGGTCGCCGACGTGCTCGACGGCAAGAGCTTCGCGGTCGTCCGCTCGGCTGGCGAAACCGGCCAGCTCTACGGGTCGGTGTCGACGCGCGACATCGCCGACCTGCTGGTCGCCGAGGGCTTCAACGTCAACCGCAACCAGGTCGAGCTCAACCAGCCGATCAAGGAAATCGGCCTGCGCAACGTCGCCATCGCGCTGCATGCCGAGGTCGAGGTCACGATTACCCTCAACATCGCGCGTTCGGCCGACGAAGCCGAGCGTCAGGCCAAGGGCGAGACGCTGACGACCGCCGAGGCCATCTACGGCGACGACATCAACGAAAACGCCCGCCCGGACGCGTTCTTCGACCCGAATGAGGACGGCGAAGGCGACGGCGACGACGAAAACGCCTGATCCTCGCTGCATCGAAATCCTGAAGCCCGGGCGGCAACGCCCGGGCTTTTGTGCATTTTCGTGGCATATCTGACGATTTTGCAATGAAGCGTTCCGTTTCGACGCGGATTCTGCCATATTAACCGCGGGCCCCTGCAGATCGGGGGAGGTGGATATGAACAGATTGCTGCAGAATCTCGTTCGCCGGCTGGTGTTGACGGGCGATCTGAGCGTTACCGGGCCGAGCGGCGCGACACACCGCTTCGGCGACGGCACTGGCGAGCATGTGCATGCGCGCATCCGCAACCGTCGCGCCGAACTCGCCATCACATTCGACCCGTCGCTGGCGCTTGCCGAAGCCTATATGGACGGCGACGTCGAGATAATCGAAGGGGATATCTTCGGACTCATCCGGATCGCCTACCAGAACATGGGTCCGTCCGGCGTCGAGGCGGTCTGGGCGAAGGCGCTGGACGGCCTGCGCTTCGGCTTCCGCAGGCTGCAGCAGATCAACACCGCCGCGCGCGCGCGTCAGAATGTCCACCGCCACTACGATCTGTCGGGTGACCTCTACCGTCTCTTCCTCGACAGCGACATGCAATATTCCTGCGCCTATTTCGACCGCCCGGGCATGAGCCTGGACGAGGCGCAGGACGCCAAGAAGCGCCACATCGCGGCAAAGCTGCTGATGAAGGAGGGTTTGAGCGTGCTCGATATCGGCTCCGGCTGGGGCGGGCTCGGGCTCTACATCGCGCGGCAGTTCGAGGCCGATGTGCTGGGCGTGACGCTATCGACCGAACAGCACGCGGTCGCCACGGCGCGGGCGCAAGAAGAGCATCTCGACAATCACGTGCATTTCGAGCTGCGCGACTACCGCGACATCCAGGAGCGCTTCGACCGCATCGTGTCGGTCGGCATGTTCGAGCATGTCGGCGTCAACCACTACACGACATTCTTCGACAAGGCGGCGTCCATGCTGAAACCGGACGGCGTCATGCTGCTGCATACGATCGGCCGTACCGGCATGCCGGTCGCCACCAACGCCTTCATTCGCAAACACATCTTCCCTGGCGGCCATATCCCCGCGCTGTCCGAGATGCTCCCGTCGATAGAGCGCTCGGGGCTGATGATCACCGACGTCGAGATCCTCCGGCTGCACTATGCCGAGACGCTGAGGCATTGGCGGGAACGCTTCCTCGCCAACAAGGACGCCGCCGCCGCGATCTACGACGAACGCTTCGTGCGCATGTGGGAATTCTATCTGGCGGGCTCAGAAGCCTCGTTCCGCTGGCAGGATCTGGTCGTCTTCCAGATACAGCTCGCGCGCCGGCACGACGTCGTGCCGATCACCCGCGACTATATCGCGGAGGCCGAGCACGGCTTTGCAGACGCGCCGGTCGCCACGGCCGTCGCCAAGGGGAGGCCGAAAGCCGCGCGCAGACAGCCCGCCAGGTGAGTTGACAGCTGCCGTTCGTCGGCTGAGGCTAGCCAGCCTGCGAAAATAGCGCGGCCGGCCGGAGCATCCTTCTGACACTACCGATCTTCGCCCTTGCAGCTCTTGCCGAGATCGCCGGCTGCTTCGCCTTCTGGATGGTGCTCCGGCTCGGGAAATCCGCGCTTTGGCTGGTTCCGGGCATGCTTGCCCTCGTCCTGTTCGCCTGGCTGCTGACGCTCGCCGACAGCAGCTACGCCGGGCGCGCCTATGCGGCCTATGGCGGCGTCTACATCGCCGCGTCGCTCGGCTGGCTGTGGATCGTCGAACGAATTCAGCCAGATCGCTTCGATGTTCTTGGCGCCGCAATCTGCTTCGTCGGCGCGGCGATCATTCTCTTTGCGCCGCGCACCGTCTGACGGCATCCGAGGCGAAACATATCTTCCCGTTTTGTTCCATATTCGCCTAAACTGTCTTTTCGATTCGCGTCAACGCCAATCTGCCGGACGGATGCGTTAAGCTGTGAATCTCGTGCAGTCTGGTGCGAATATCGTCCCTTTTGCCACGCCTTCTGATAGCTCAAACGACAGGGATCGGATGACCGGGAATCATGGCTGAGGCTTTACGCAAACTGACCGTTGGCGATACGCCGCTCTATCGCGAGGCGCCGAACAACATCGAGGCCGAACAGGCGCTGCTCGGCGCCATTCTGGTCAACAATGACGCATTCTACCGCGTCTCGGATTTCCTCAAGGCGTCGCACTTCTACGAGCCCTTGCACCGCAAGATCTTCGAGGTCGCGGGCGAGCTGATCCGCATGGGCAAGACCGCCAGCCCGGTGACGATCAAGACGTTCCTGCCGGCCGACGGCAAGGTGGGCGACATGACGATCGCGACCTATGTCGCGCGGCTGGCGGCGGAAGCCGTCACCATCATCAACGCGGCTGACTACGGCCGCGCCATCTATGATCTCGCCACGCGCCGCGCGCTGATCACGGTCGGCGAGGACATGGTCAACATCGCCTATGACGCGCCCGTCGACATGTCGCCCGGCGAGCAGATCGAGGACGCCGAGCGGCGCCTGTTCGAACTGGCGGAAACCGGCCGCTACGATGGCGGTTTCGAAGCCTTTACCGACGCGGTGAAAACCGCCGTCGACATGGCGAATGCCGCCTATATGCGCGACGGCCATCTGTCGGGCGTCGCGACGGGCTTGCGCGACCTCGACGCCAAGATGGGCGGGCTGCAGCCGTCCGATCTGATCATCATCGCCGGCCGCCCCGGCATGGGCAAGACGTCGCTTGCCACCAACATCGCCTTCAACATCGCCGAAAGCTACGTCCCCGCGCAGCAGGCGGACGGTTCGTTCAAGGCCGCCAATGGCGGCGTCATCGGCTTCTTCTCGCTCGAAATGTCGTCGGAACAGTTGGCCACCCGAATCATTTCCGAACAGACCGAGATTCCGTCGTCCAAGATCCGCCGCGGCGACATCACGGAGAGCGATTTCGAGAAACTGGTGGCCTGTTCGCAGATGATGCAGAAGATCCCGCTCTACATCGACCAGACCGGCGGCATCTCGATCGCCCAGTTGACCGCGCGCGCGCGTCGGCTGAAGCGGCAGCGCGGGCTCGACGTCATCGTCATCGACTATATCCAGCTGATGCAGGGCTCGTCCGCCAAGTCGTCGCAGAACCGCGTGCAGGAAATCACCGAGATCACCACCGGGCTGAAGGCGCTGGCCAAGGAACTCGCAGTGCCGATCATCGCGCTGTCGCAGCTGTCGCGCCAGGTGGAAAGCCGCGACGACAAGCGGCCGCAACTCTCCGACCTGCGTGAATCCGGCTCGATCGAGCAGGACGCCGACGTCGTTCTGTTCGTCTATCGCGAGGAATATTACCTGCGAAACAGGGAGCCGAAGCCCGGTACGCCGGAATATGTCCAGTGGGAAAACGACATGATGGAAGCGCGCGGCAAGGCGGAGGCGATCATCGCCAAGCAGCGCCATGGCCCGACCGGCTCCGTGTCGCTCGCCTTCACCGCAGAATTCACGCGTTTCTCCGATCTCGCCGAAGAACATCACCTGCCCGACAGGTTCGAGTAGCGTCGTGCCTGGCGACACCTTTTCCGCGACCGGTCCGGAGATGCGCTTTGCCGGCGGCATCATGACCATCGACTTGGCCGCGCTGAAGGAAAACTACGGCGCGCTCGCCCGCGTCTGCGCGCCGGCGCAGACCGCGGGTATCGCCAAGGCGGACGCCTATGGCCTTGGCATCGCACAGGTCGTCCCTGCTCTCGCGTCGGCCGGCTGCGGCAAGTTCTTCGTCGCTCTGCCCGACGAGGGTTTCGCCGTGCGCCAGGCGGCGCCCGAGGCGGACATCTATGTCCTCAACGGCCTGTTCAGCGCCGAATCGGCGGCCGGCTATCCTGAGGCGCGGCTCATTCCGGTGCTCAACTCGCAGGCCGAAATCCAGATATGGGAATCCTTTTGCGGCGCCAGCGGCACGCGCCATCCCTGCGCGATCAATGTCGACACCGGCATGAACCGGCTCGGCCTGACCGCCAGCGAAGCGCTGACCTTCGCCGACGAGAACAGCCTGACGCGGGCGCTCGAGCCCATCATGGTCATGAGCCATCTGGCCTGCGCGGACGATCTCAAGCACCCGATGAACCGGCTGCAACTTGAGTCTTTCCAGCAGGTTGTCGCGGCATTCGGAGACATCGAGGCAAGCCTGGTGAACTCGGCGGGGGTCCTGCTCGGCGCCGATTTCCGCTTCGACCTGACCCGGCCCGGCGTCGCCATCTACGGCGGCTCGCCGCTGCCCGGCGTCAAGAACCCGATGCGCACCGTGGTGACGGCCGAGGCCCGTATATCCCAGATCCGCTACGCGCGGGCGGGCGAGACGGTCAGCTACGGCGCCACGACGACGCTTGGGCGGGATACCATCATCGCGGTCGCCGCCGCCGGCTATGCCGATGGCTACCACCGAGCGGCGTCGGCCACCGGCGTACCGCTGCGAGCCCTGGACATTGCCGCGGGGCACGGAATCGTCGCCGGACGCAATCTGCCGATCCTTGGCCGCGTGACGATGGACCTGACCATGTTCGACGTCACCGACCTTGGCGTCGGCGGTGTCAACCGCGGCGAATTCATCGAGCTGTTCGGGCCGAACATCCCGATCGACGTGGCGGCCAAGGCGGCGGGCACGATTTCCTACGAACTCCTGACCAGCCTCGGCCGCCGTTTCCACCGGCGCTATGTCGGCCTCGAATCCTGATGGCCAAGCCTCGCGTCCAGTTCATCTGCCAGAACTGCGGATCGGTGCATCAGCGCTGGGCCGGCAAGTGCGACGCCTGCGGCGAGTGGAACACGCTGGTCGAGGAAGGCACGGCGGGTGGGATCGGCAGCGGGCCGCAATCGACGCGCAATGCGCGCAAGGGCCGCCCGGTCGCGCTGACCACGCTGTCCGGCGACATCGAGGATGCGCCGCGCATCGCCAGCGGCATCGGCGAGCTGGACCGGGCGACCGGCGGCGGGTTCGTGCGCGGCTCGGCGCTGCTGGTCGGCGGCGATCCGGGCATCGGCAAGTCGACGTTGCTGACCCAGGCGGCGGCGGCGCTTGCCCGCAAAGGCCACCGCATCGTCTATGTGTCGGGCGAGGAAGCCGTGGCGCAGATCCGCCTGCGCGCGCAGCGCCTCGGCGTCGCCGACAGCGCGGTGGAACTCGCCGCCGAGACCAATGTCGAGGATATACTGGCGACGATCGCCGACGGCCGGCGGCCGGACCTGGTGATTCTCGATTCAATCCAGACGCTGTGGACCGACATGGCCGAATCGGCGCCCGGCACGGTGACGCAGGTGCGCGCCTCGGCGCAGGCGATGATCCGCTACGCCAAATCGACCGGGGCGGCGATCGTGCTGGTCGGCCACGTCAC
>JAUYMV010000298.1 GCA_030698645.1 Mesorhizobium sp. | reverse complement strand
CGCGCACGGACGAGACACAGGAGGCGCGCAATCCGTTCGAACTCGGAACGCTGCTCCTGTTCGCGGCGCTTTTCGCGGTCGTATCGACGGCGAGCGCCGCGCTCGTCGGCCAGTTCGGTAGCGGCAGCCTGGTCGCGAGTTCGGCACTGTCCGGCACATTCGACGTCGACATCGCGGTTCTGAGCGCACTGCGACTCGCCGACCAACAGATCGCCGTCTCGGCAATCGGAAACGCGGTGCTGGCCGCGTTGGCGGCCAATGCGGTGGGGCGGCTCAGCCTGGCGATATCCGCCGGGCCCGCAGCTTACTGGCTGCCGCTCGTCGGCGCGACGGTGCTTGCCGGCGCCGCGGGTGCGGCCGCGTTCCTGCTGATCCCGCCTTTCTGACCGGGGCAGTATCCCAGACAGCGAGGCAGAATTGGCGAACGATCGCCGAAGAAGGACTGGAAGCTTCTGGCCTCCCGATTTCAAACACTGCCGCCCAGAAGGTCGGCAAACGCTTGTTAAACCAGAGGTTTGGATGGTGGGCGTGACAGGGATTGAACCTGTGACCCCTACGATGTCAACGTAGTGCTCTCCCGCTGAGCTACACGCCCATCCGACGTCGCGCATACATCATGCCTGATGCCGGGCGTCAATAGCCAAATCGGCAGGGGGCACACCTTCCCGTGTCGCGGCGCCGGGCGCATCCCGCGCCCGATAGACGCGCGTCAGGCGGCCTGCAGCATCTTCTCGACCTCGTTGACGAGATCGCGCAGATGGAACGGCTTGGACAGCACCTTGGCGTCTTTCGGCGCCTTGGAATCCGGGTTCAGCGCCACGGCGGCAAAGCCGGTGATGAACATGACCTTCAGGTCCGGATCGATTTCGGTGGCGCGGCGCGCCAGTTCGATGCCGTCCATCTCGGGCATGACGATATCGGTGAGAAGCAGCGAGAAGGGCTCTTCCCGCAGTCTTTCGTAGGCGCTCGCGCCATTGTCGAAATCGCTGACGTCGTAGCCCGCGCGCTCCAGCGCCTTTACCAGAAAGCGGCGCATGTCGTCATCGTCTTCCGCGAGGAGAATTCGTGCCATCGTCCCGTCCGAATCATCTGGGCAAAGCGGGTTTGTCCCGCCGTTAACCATGCGTTGTATATGAACGCCGGCGGGTAAAGATCAAGTGAACGCCGCGGTTGCGTTCCCGCCGCTCTGGACACACCGCGGGCCAGATGGCACGTTCGGCCGGCGGAGCGAGACGGAAAGGGCAGCAACGACACGATGAGCGCCGAGGCGGACTTCGCGGAAACTCCGCCGTTTTTCGAGATCGCGCCGACGGTCCAGAACGCGCCCTTCGTGTTCAATTCGCCGCACAGCGGGTCGGTCTATCCGGCGCGCTTTCTGGCCATGATCCGGCTCGATCGGCACACGATCCGCCGCTCGGAGGATTGCTATGTCGACGAGCTCTTTTCGGGCGCGGCGGAGCTCGGCGCGCCGCTGCTCGCGGCAAATTTCCCGCGCGCCTTCCTCGACGTCAACCGCGAGCCCTGGGAGCTCGATCCGCGCATGTTCTCGGACAGCCTGCCGGCCTTCGCCAACACGCGTTCGACGCGCGTCGCCGGCGGCCTCGGCACCATTCCCAAGATCGTCGGCGAGGGCCAGGACATCTATTCCGCGCGCCTGCCGGTCGCCGAGGCGATCAGCCGCGTCGACACGCTCTACAAGCCCTATCACCAGCGGCTGCGCAGCCTGCTGATGCGCACCCATGCGGAATTCGGCCGCGCGGTGCTGATCGATTGCCATTCGATGCCGGCGTCCATCCGTATCGGCGAAACCGCGCTTCGGCCGGACTTCATCGTCGGCGACCGGTTCGGCGCCGCAGCCGCGGCCGGGCTGTCCGAGCAGACCATCGGAATTCTGACCGGGATGGGCTATACGGTCGCCCACAACAAGCCCTACGCGGGCGGCTTCATCACGGAACATTACGGGCGCCCCGCGCGCGGGCTGCATGCGATTCAGATCGAGATCAACCGGGGCCTCTACATGAACGAGCGGACCTACCAGAAATCCGCCGGGTTCAATGCGCTGCGCGACGACCTCACGCTGCTGGCGTCACGATTGATGGCGTTGCCGGCAACGGTCTTCGCGCCGCTTCCGCTCGCAGCCGAATGACCGGCCTCGGCCCTCCGCGGCGGCATAAAAAAAGACCGCATCGTTCGCACGACGCGGTCCGAGTCTAGGGAGGAAACGCCCAAGGAGGGCATAGACAGGCGAACCCGTCTGTCCTCAATTTCATGCTGCGCTGCACAAATGTCAATACGCCGTTAGGAAATATTCATATGCCGTTGCGAAACGCCGGTACACAGGGGAATTCAATGATTGTCAGCGCGGAATTCATGCGCCGGATCGCGGCCGCGGCGGCGGCAGAAACGCTGCCGCGCTTTCGCACTGCGGGAGCGGTTTCGAACAAGCTGGCGGCGGGATTCGACCCGGTGACGGAGGCCGATCGCGAAGCCGAGCGCGTGATCCGGACATTGCTTCTGGCCGAGTATCCCGATCACGGAATTCTCGGCGAGGAGCATGGCAGCGAAAACGCCGGATCGCGCCATATCTGGGTCATCGACCCGATCGACGGCACGCGGGCGTTCATCTCCGGCCTGCCGGTCTGGGGTACGCTTGTCGGCTTGACGATCGACGGCGACGCCGTGGCCGGCATGATGTCGCAACCCTTCACCGGCGAGCTCTTCTATGCCGACGGCGCCGGATCGCACTACGAGGGGCCGGGAGGCAACCGCCGTCTTGCGACGCGTTCCACCTCGGAACTCGCCGATGCGACCCTTTTCACGACGACGCCCGCGCTCTTCGTCGGCGACATGCGCGCACGCTACGACCGGCTCGAGGCCTCGGTCCGGCTCGCCCGCTACGGCACCGACTGCTATGCGTTCGCGATGGTCGCGGCGGGGCATGCCGACATCGCCGTCGATGCCGGGCTGCAGCCCTACGATATCGTGGCGCTCATTCCGGTCATCGAGCAGGCCGGCGGCGTGGTGACGACCTGGAGCGGCGGCGCGGCGGAGGGCGGTGGCGACATCCTGGCCAGCGCCAATCCGACGCTGCACGACAAGGCGTTGCGCCTCGTGAACGGATAGAACTCGACGGCTCAGATTTCCGGCGATTCGCCCGGCACAAAGGCGTCGAAAGCCGCGAAGAACTGTTCGCGGTAGACATCGGCTTCCTGCAGGATCTCGTGCCTGGCGCCGTCGATCGTCAACTGCGAGCCGAGGCGCAGGCGGCGCGCATAGTCTTCGACGGTTCGCGTCGAGACGACTTCGTCGGCCCCTGCCGCGATCATCAGAATCGGGATCTGGATGCGCGCCATGAAATCCGGATCGCGCACCGTGTCGGCGGCAACGCAGGCGGCATGCATCCAGGCGACCGTCGGTCCGCCCATCGCGAGGTGCGGCGCCTTGTCATAGAGAATGTTGTTGCGGGTATAGCGGCCGAGGTCCGTCGTCAGCTTGTTGGCCGCGAACGGGGCGCCGCCGTGCGGCCGCGCGCCGCCGGAGACATATATCGATCCGAGACCCAGATTGTAGAGCAGCGACGAGACGCGCCGCAGCGTCGTGCTCGATACCGGTTGACCCGTCAGTTCGAGCAGCGGCGCGACAAGCACCATGCGCCTGACGCGGTTCAGCAGGTTGGGCGCCGCCAGAAGCGCGATCAGCGAGCCGGTCGAATGACCCAGGATGTAGAAGGGTCCGCGGCAATCCGGCAGCACGTGGTCGGCGAAGAACTGCTCGAAATCGAGGACATATTGCTGGAAACTGTCGATATAGCCGCGCGCCGGATCGCGGATCAGCCGGTCGGATCCGCCCTGGCCGCGCCAGTCCATGATCGCGGCGCCGAGCCCGCGCGCCGACAGGTCGCGGATCGTCTCGAAATATTTCTCGATGCACTCGTTGCGGCCGCTCAGAATGATGACCGTGCCATGCAGCGGGCGGCCCTGCGCCGGAAACAGCGCATAGCGTATCGCCTTGCCGCCGAGGGCAATGAACCTGGCCGCATGCCCCCAGTCGGGCGCAGGGTTTTCCGGAATGTCGGCCAGCAGTTCCGTCATCATGCAGTCCGGTGGGAGCGCGATCCGTGCGCCGGTCGGATCTTGATAGGTAGGGGGGCGGCGAAAAGCAAAGGCTTTCAGTCGTAGCCGCTTGCGCGGTTGGCCGAAAAGCAAAAGGGCCGGACGCCGCATGAGGCGGCTTCCGGCCCTTTCTGATCCGGGAGGAAGGGACGTTACACCCGGACCGGGATCGCTGGTCTGCTGTCGCAGTCCCCTTGATCCATGACCGGAGACTAGACCGCGCCGCCTGAATGCCGACCGAAGCGGCGGTTCATCTCGCGTTCATCTTCATGACGCCCACGCGCCGCGCCCGATGCCGTTCGGGGCCGACCCGATCTGCGTCGGCGCCTCGGAAAATGGTCGAAACCAGCGTGGATCGGCACGAAAAACCCTTGAAATCGGAAATCCGGCTTCCCAATTCTCGGGTGTGGCCGCCGAACGGGGCCACTGGCGGGCAGGAAGAGCCTTTTTGGGCTTCCGGAGCACCGTCAACCGCAACAGTTGCTCTTAAGGAGAACACCATGCGTCACGTTGATTTTTCGCCGCTCTATCGTTCCACCGTCGGCTTCGACCGTCTCTTCACGATGCTCGACACGCTGGCGACGCCTGACAGCGGCCAGACCACCTATCCGCCCTACAACATCGAGCGCACCGGTGAGGATGCCTATCGCATCACCATGGCGGTCGCCGGCTTCGGCGAGAACGAGATCAGCATCGAAGCGCATCGCAACGTGCTGTCGGTGAAGGGCGAGAAAGCCGAGGAGGCGGCCAGCGAGACCGCCGAACTGCTCTATCGCGGCATCGCATCGCGCGCCTTCGAGCGCCGTTTCCAGCTCGCCGATCACGTCGAAGTATCGGGCGCCCAGCTGAAAAACGGCCTGCTGCACGTCGATCTGAAGCGCAACGTTCCCGAAGAGATGAAGCCGCGCAAGATCGCGATCACCTCGGCAAACGACAAGCAGCCGAAGCAGATCGAGGCGAAGGCGGCCTGAGCCCCTTCAGGACCGTATCGAGCATTGGCGGCGCCTTCGGGCGCCGCTTCCGTTTGAGGTTCGCCGTGACTCCGCCGACATTATCGGATCAGCGCGAGCAGCTCCTCGATGTCTTCCGTGGTGGTCGCGAAACTGGTGACGTAGCGCGTCAGCGTCTCTGTCTCGGCGATGGTTCCGTCGAGCGCGGCGGGCGTCGCCCAGGGATAGAACTGCGCGCCTTTCGACGTCAGTTCCTGCATCAGCGCCACGGGCATGATGGCGAAGACCTCGTTGGCATGCGGCTCCCAGCCGAGCCGAACGCGGTTGGACGCGCGAAAGCCATCGGCGAGCCGTGCACCCATCGCATTGGCGTGCCTGGCCATGTCGAGCCAGAGACCGTCTTCGAAATAGGCGTCGAATTGCGCCGCGATGAAGCGCGACTTGGAAAAGAGCTGCGCCGCGCGCTTGCGCAGGAAGGGTAGGTCGCCGGCCTTGGCCGGATCGAGCACGACCAGCGCCTCGGCGCACCAGCAGCCGTTCTTGGTGCCGCCGAACGAGACGAGGTCGATGCCGCGTTTCCAGGTCATCTCGGCGGGCGTCGCGTCCAGCGCCACCAGCGCATTGGCGAAGCGCGCGCCGTCCATGTGCAGCGGCAGGCCGTTGCCATGCGCGACCGCGGCGATGGCGTCGATCTCGTCGAGCGCATAGGCGGTGCCGATTTCCGTGGCCTGCGTGATGGACACGGCCATCGGCTGGCCGGAATGGACGAACTGCGCCGGATAGCGGGCGATCGCCGCCTCGAGCGCGGCCGGCTCCATCCTGCCGCCGTCGCCCGGCACCGGGCAGAGCCGCGCGCCGCCGGTGAAATACTCCGGCGCGCCGCATTCATCGGCGATCATGTGGGCTTCCGAGTGGCAGAAGGCGACGCCGCCGGGCCGGTTGCAGGCGGCCATGGCGAGCGAATTCGCCGCCGTGCCGGTGGCGACGAAGAAGACCGCCACGTCACGCTCGAACACCGTGCTGAATGTGTCGGCGACCTTCCTGTCGAGGTCGCTCGCACCATAGGCCGCAGCGTAGCCGCCGGCATTCGCCACCAGGCTCTGTGCGATCCGCGGATGGGCGCCGGCCCAGTTGTCGGAAGAAAAGATCATGGCCGCCCCCTGATGACAGCGGCCTTTGTTCCGTATTTGCAGGATGCCGGCAAGGGCCGAGATGGCGAACCTGGTCCGCGAACCGGCCCGGAACGTTCGAAGGACGGTTCCGCCCTGTCCTCGTCGCCCACAAGCGTCTGCGCGTGAACAGTCTGGCTCGCCGGAAGCCTGGGGCTGTCCGGCGGGACCGGTCGGCTTGCGCAACAATATTTCGCCGACGCTGCGCCCGGTATCCGAAAAATTCGCGAATCGCGATGCAGCTTTCCATTTCCATCTTGAAAGCCCTCTGGAATTCTGGCATACGGATTTAGGACAGCAGTGCTGTCTTATTTATCATTGCCGGGACGGGCCGACTGTAGCGTATGATTGCGCCGGGTCGGCCCTGTCCGCGTGGAGCGGCGATTGAACGGCCATTCTGGCCAAAATTGGAGGACAAGACGATGACGGACGTGACGCCATCTCTGACGACGGGACTTGTGCCGGCCGTGCAGGGGAACGCGCGCGCCCTGAAATCGCATCCCTATGTGGCTGGCGTGCCGTCCGCGCAGGGCCTCTACGATCCGCGCAACGAGCATGACGCGTGCGGCGTCGGCTTCATCGCGCAGATGAAGGGCGTGAAGTCGCATCAGATCGTCGCCGACGGTCTCGCCATGCTGAAGAACCTGACGCATCGCGGCGCGGTCGGCGCCGACCCATTGATGGGCGACGGCGCGGGCGTGCTGGTGCAGATTCCGGACGGGTTCTTCCGCGCCGAAATGGCCGGGCAGGGCATCGCGCTTCCGCCGATCGGCCAATATGGCGTCGGCCACATCTTCATGCCGCGCGACGCGGCGCTGCGCGCCCATATCGAGGAGCTGATCGCCGACGCGGCGCAGGCCGAAGGCCTGCCGCTGATCGGTTTCCGCGACGTCCCGGTCGACAACGCCTCGCTCTCCAAGGCGCCGGAAATCGCCGCCTCCGAGCCGGTTCACCGGCAGATCTTCGTCGGCCGCCCGGCCGACATCGAAAGCGACGACGTCTACGAACGGCGACTCTACATCCTGCGCAAGGTGATCTCCGGGCGCATTTACGAGGAGACCGCCGGCCGCGACAACGGATTCTATGTCGTGTCGATGTCGGCGCGCACCATCGTCTACAAGGGCATGTTCCTCGCCTACCAGGTCGGCGCCTATTACAAGGACCTGACCGATCCGCGCTTCGAGACGGCGCTGATCCTGGTGCATCAGCGTTTCTCGACCAACACCTTCCCGTCGTGGAAGCTGGCGCACCCCTATCGCATGGTCGCCCACAACGGCGAGATCAACACGCTGCGCGGCAACGTCCACTGGATGGCGGCGCGCCAGGCCTCGGTCGATTCCGAACTGTTCGGCAACGACATCGCAAAGCTGTGGCCGATCTCCTACGAGGGCCAGTCGGATACCGCCTGCTTCGACAACGCGCTCGAGTTCCTGACCCAGGGTGGCTACAGCCTGGCGCACGCCATGATGATGCTGATCCCGGAAGCCTGGGCCGGCAACAAGCTCATGGATGCCGACCGCAAGGCCTTTTACGAATATCACGCCGCCCTCATGGAACCGTGGGACGGGCCGGCCGCCGTCGTCTTCACCGACGGCCGTCAGATCGGCGCGACGCTCGACCGCAACGGGCTTCGCCCGGCGCGCTACATCGTGACCGACGACGATCGCGTCATCATGGCGTCTGAGGCAGGCGTACTGCCGGTGGCGGAGAAGCACATCGTCAAGAAGTGGCGCCTTCAGCCCGGCCGCATGCTGCTGATCGACCTCGAACAGGGCCGCATCGTCTCCGACGACGAGATCAAGTCGGAGATCGCGACGCGCCATCCCTACAAGACGTGGCTGAAGAACACCCAGATCATCCTGGAGGAGCTGAAGCCGGTCGCGCCGCGCGAGCCGCGCAAGGACGTCACCCTGCTCGATCGCCAGCAGTCGTTCGGCTACACGCAGGAAGACACCAAGCTCCTGATGGCGCCGATGGCGACGACGGGCCAGGAGGCCGTCGGCTCGATGGGGACCGACACGCCGATCTCGGCGATGTCTGACAAGTCGAAGCTGCTCTACACCTATTTCAAGCAGAACTTCGCCCAGGTCACCAACCCGCCGATCGACCCGATCCGCGAGGAGCTCGTGATGAGTCTCGTCTCGTTCATCGGGCCACGGCCGAACATCTTCGACCTGGTCGGCTCGTCGCGCAAGAAGCGCCTTGAGGTGCGCCAGCCGATCCTGACCAACGGAGACCTGGAGAAGCTGCGTTCGGTCGGCCATACCGAAGACCGTTTCGACACCAAGACGATCGACATCACCTATTCGGCGTCGGAAGGCGCGGCCGGCATGCAGGGCGCGCTGGACAGGCTGTGCGAACGCTCGGAATCGGCTGTCGCCGGCGGCTACAACATCATCATCCTGTCCGACCGCCAGGTCGGGCCGGACCGGGTGGCGATTCCGGCGCTGCTCGCGACGGCAGCCGTGCACCATCACCTGATCCGCAAGGGACTGCGCACGTCGGTCGGCCTCGTCATCGAGACCGGCGAACCGCGCGAGGTGCACCATTTCTGCTGCCTGGCCGGATATGGCGCCGAGGCGATCAACCCCTACCTCGCCTTCGACACGCTGACCGACATGCACAAGCGGGGCGAACTGCCGCCCGAGGTCGACGCCTACGAGGTGGTCTCGCGCTACATCAAGTCGATCGGCAAGGGCATCCTCAAGGTGATGTCCAAGATGGGCATCTCGACCTACCAGTCCTATTGCGGCGCGCAGATATTCGACGCGGTCGGCCTGAAGTCGGACTTCGTGCAGCACTACTTTACCGGGACCGCGACCACGATCGAGGGCGTCGGTCTGCACGAAATCGCCACCGAGACGGTATCGCGCCACAGCGAGGCCTTCGGCGACAGTCCGGTGCTGCGCAATTCGCTCGATGTCGGCGGTGAATATGTGTACCGCATGCGCGGCGAGGCCCACATGTGGTCGCCCGACGCCGTCGCCAACCTGCAGCACGCCGTGCGCAAGAGTTCCTGGGAGACCTTCAAGCAATATTCCGCCGAGGTCGACAGCGCCACGTCGCGCGCGCAGACCATCCGGGGCCTGTTCAAGATCAAGCTTGCCGAGGACACCGGCCGCGCCCCGGTGCCGCTCGACCAGGTGCAGTCGGCGGCCGACATCGTCAAGCGGTTCTCGACCGGCGCAATGTCGTTCGGCTCGATCAGCCGGGAGGCGCATACGACGCTGGCGCGTGCGATGAACAGGATCGGGGGCAAGTCGAACACGGGTGAGGGCGGCGAGGAGCCGGACCGCTACAAGCCGCAGTTCGACGGTTCTCCGAACCCCGAACGTTCGGCCATCAAGCAGGTCGCGTCGGGCCGCTTCGGCGTGACCGCGGAGTATCTGGTCAACTCCGACATGATGCAGATCAAGATCGCGCAGGGCGCCAAGCCAGGCGAGGGCGGTCAGTTGCCAGGCCACAAGGTCGACGCGACGATCGCCAAGACCAGGCATTCGACGCCCGGCGTCGGCCTGATCTCTCCGCCGCCACACCACGACATCTACTCGATCGAGGATCTGGCGCAGCTGATCTTCGACCTGAAGAATGTCAACCCGGCGGCCGGCGTGTCGGTCAAGCTCGTCTCGGAAGTCGGCGTCGGCACGGTCGCCGCCGGCGTCGCCAAGGCGCGCGCCGACCACATCACCATTTCGGGCTATGATGGCGGCACCGGCGCCTCGCCGCTGACCTCGCTGAAGCATGCCGGCAGCCCTTGGGAGATGGGCCTCGCGGAGACGCACCAGACGCTGGTGCTGAACGGGCTGCGCGCGCGCGTGGCGCTGCAGGTCGATGGCGGCCTGCGCACCGGGCGCGACGTCGTCATCGGCGCGCTGCTCGGCGCCGACGAGTTCGGCTTCTCGACCGCGCCGCTGATCGCGGCCGGCTGCATCATGATGCGTAAGTGCCATCTTAACACCTGCCCGGTCGGCGTCGCCACGCAGGACCCGGTGCTGCGCAAGCGCTTCAAGGGTACGCCCGAGGACGTCATCAACTTCTTCTTCTACGTCGCCGAGGAGGTTCGCGCTCTGCTCTCCGAGATGGGCTACACGCATCTCGACGAGATCGTCGGCCAGTCGGATCTGCTCGAGAAGCGGGCGCTGATCGACCACTGGAAGGCCAGGGGACTCGATTTCGAACGCGTCTTCTACAAGCCCGACGCGCCGAAGGAGAAGACCTACTGGACGGAGCGGCAGAAGCACCCGATCGATGACGTGCTTGACCGCAGGCTGATCGCCGAGGCGATGCCGGCGCTGGAAAGCCGGCTGCCGGTCAAGATCGCGACGGCCATCCGCAACGTCGACCGCTCGGCCGGCGCCATGCTGTCCGGCGAAGTCGCCAGGCGCTTCGGCCACAAGGGGCTGAAGCCGGACACGATCTCTGTGACGCTGACCGGCACGGCCGGGCAGTCCTTTGGCGCATTCCTGGCACGCGGCATGTCGTTCGAGTTGATCGGCGACGGCAACGATTATGTCGGAAAGGGCCTGTCGGGCGGCCGCATCGTGATCCGGCCGCCGGACGACGCCAATATCGTCGCCGAGGAGTCGATCATCGTCGGCAATACGGTGCTCTATGGCGCGACCGAGGGCGAGTGCTATTTCCGCGGCGTCGCCGGAGAGCGCTTCGCCGTGCGCAATTCGGGCGCGGTGGCGGTGGTGGAGGGCGTCGGCGACCATGGCTGCGAATACATGACGGGCGGCGTGGTGGTGGTCATCGGCAAGACCGGGCGCAACTTCGCGGCCGGCATGTCGGGCGGCGTCGCCTATGTTCTCGACGAGGAAGGCGACTTCGCCGAGCGCTGCAACATGGCGATGGTGGAACTGGAGCCGGTGCCGGAAGAGGACGAGCTCTTGGAGAAGCTGCACCACCATGGCGGCGACATCGCCCATATGGGCCGCGTCGACGTCTCGGGCGACATGACACGGCATGACGACGAGCGGCTCTACCAGCTGGTGTCGAACCATCTGCACTTCACCGGCTCGACGCGGGCAAAGGCCATCCTC
>JAUYMV010000130.1 GCA_030698645.1 Mesorhizobium sp. | reverse complement strand
GAGTGCCGGAATGCCGCGCGGATCCTTGCGGAACATGCGCGAGGTCGCACCCTGGCCCTGCGTGAACGCGGCGATCTTCGCCCGCATCATGTCGTGGCGAAGCTGCAGGGCAGGCGCGTCCGGTGTGTCAAAGAACGCGCTCTTCTTCGCGCGCTCCTCGAGATTCGCGATCCGGTCGCGCGGCATAGGGTGGCTGACCTGATAGGGGTCGACGCGCGCTCCGGTGAGCGCGAGCGTGCTGGCGAAGCGCGAAAATGTCTTCAGCATGCCGTTCGCCGACTGGCCGGTCTGCTCGAGATATTTCAGCGCCGCGCTGTCGGCGGTGGCTTCCTCGGTGCGCTGGTAGCCAAGCAGCCCGCGTCGGGCGATTTCGGTGCCGCCCATGGCGAGTCCGCCGGCGGCCTGCGCCAGTCCGCCGGTGTCGGTGGCCGCGCCGGCGACGGCGGCGCCGATGCCAAGCAGGGATGCGACGATGGCGATCGTCTGGGCCCGCGCGATCTGTTCGCGCAACCGGTCCTGATGGCCGCCGGCGAGGTGGCCCGCCTCGTGCGCGATGACACCGATCACCTCGTTCGGCGTTTCCGCCGTCATCAGCGCGCCGGTGTTGATGAACATGCGCCGACCGGCGACGAAGGCGTTGAAGGACGGGTCGTTGACCAGGACGATGTCGATGCCGGATTTGGTCAGGCCGGCCGCCTTGAAGATCGGGCGGGCGTAGTCGCGCACCAGCGCCTCGATCTCGGCGTCACGCACGATCGGCACCGCGCGGCCCTGTGCCTGCGCCACGGCCGGCTGGAACGCCACCGCCTGCGCGGCGACGGCGAATGCGAGCGCCGCCTGCGCAAGTCGCGAACGCATACCGATGGGAGCGGACGACATTGTCATGACCGAAAAGTCCGTAAAGCAGCTACGCGGCAATGGAAAGGCGAAGATGCTCCTTTCATGCAGATGTGATCCGCACATCAATCCGGCAAATCTGCGGCGGAGGGCATGCACGTCGATCCGGCGGTCGGGCCAAAGCGCAAAATGCCGGGCGGGCCCGGCATTTCGCAGTCGATCGTGAATGGCAGGAACGGCTAGAAGAAGCCCTTGCGCTGCCACCAGCCACCCTTCTTGGGGGCCGCGTCGTCGGCCTTTTCGGCGCTGACCGTGGAGACCACCTTGGCCACCACCGGCGCGTCGATGTCGGCGGTCGGCTTGCGCCGGCTGACGCGAACCGGTGCGGGTTCGGCCGCTGCGGGCTCTGGCGCTGCGGGCTCGGGCGCTGCCGCGGTGACCGTCGGTTCCGCCTCGGCGACCGACGTTTCCGCGGCCAACGCTTCGGCAGCGATGGTCGCCTTGGTCTTGCGTGGCGCACGGCGCTTCTTGGCCGGCGCCTCGTCGGCCGCCTCCGCGTCCTCGGCGGGCGCCTCGGGCGGGCTCGCCTCGACGATATCCGCCGCCGGCTCGGCCGCGACGAAGCCTTCCTCGTCCGCGAAAATGGCCTCGGTTGCGCCGATGTCGGTTTCGTCGCCGTCGCCGATCACATCATTGCCGTCGGCGTCCTTGCGATTGCGTTTGCCGCCGCGCTTGCCGCGCCGGCGCTTCTTGCGTTCGCCGTCTGAAGCGGCGGCCGCGTTGGCGCCTGCGTCAGCGACCGTCTCGTCGGCCGATGCCGCATCGGCTGTCTCCTCGTCGTCGCCGTCGTCGCCTTCGTCGTCATCGTGGCCGAAGGAGGTCGGTGGCTGGGCGTCGCCCGGCTGCACGGCGCTCTGTTCGCCGCCCTCGCGGTCGCGTCCGCCCTTGCGCCGCCGGCGACGCCGACGCTTGCGGCCGCGATTTTCGTCGCCGTCGGCGGCGCTGGCCGTCTGTTCGCGCGGCTCACGCTGTTCGCGTGGTTCGCGCGGCGCGCGCATCTCGCGCGGCTGTTCGCTGCGCGTCGGCGTCTCGTCTTCGGCGGTCTCGTCCTCGATATCGCTTTCGTAGACGATGTCGTCTTCGGGATCATGTGGCGCGGGTTCCGGCTGCGCGGTTACGACGGTCACGACCGGACGCTCGACCGGCAGGCCGCGCGTGATGGCGTAATGTTGGGCGCCGAGCGTCTCGTCCGCCTCGATGGTGATCGTCAGGCCGAAGCGCTCCTCGAGATCTGTGACGTTGCGGCGTTTGTGGTTGAGCACGTAGAGCGCGGTCGCCGAAGGCGTGCGCACGGTGATGTGGTTGCGCGCATCCTTGATGAGAAACTCCTCGATGGCGCGCACGACATGCAGCGCGACGGAGGAATCGGACCGAACATGGCCGGTGCCGCCGCAATGCGGGCAGGGCTTCATGGTGGAGTCGAGCACGCTGGCGCGGATGCGCTGGCGCGACATCTCCATCAGGCCGAAATGCGAGATGCGGCCGACCTGGATGCGGGCGCGATCGTTCTTGAGATGGTCCTTCAACCGCTTCTCGACAGTGCGGTTGTTGCGGTTCTCATCCATGTCGATGAAATCGATCACGATGAGGCCGGCAAGATCGCGCAGCCGGAGCTGGCGGGCGACCTCTTCGGCCGCTTCCAGGTTGGTGTGTAGCGCCGTTTCCTCGATCGAATGTTCCTTGGTGGAACGTCCGGAGTTGACGTCGATCGCAACCAGCGCCTCGGTCTGATTGATGATGATGTAGCCGCCAGACTTCAGCGTCACCTGCGGCTGCAGCATACGGTCGAGCTGCGCCTCGATGCCGTTCCGCGCAAAGATCGGCACGACGTCCTTGTAGGGCTGTACCATCTTGGCATGCGACGGCATCAGCATCCGCATGAAGTCTTTCGCTTCACGGTAGCCTTCATCGCCGGCAACGAGGATTTCCTCGATGTCCTTGTTGTAGAGATCGCGCACCGAGCGCTTGATCAGGCTGCCTTCCTCGTAGACGAGGGCGGGCGCAGTCGATTGCAGCGTCAGCGTGCGGACATTCTCCCACAGGCGCATCAGATATTCGTAGTCGCGCTTGATCTCGGCCTTGGTCCGGTTGGCGCCCGCGGTGCGCAGGATGACGCCCATGCCGTCCGGCACGTCCAGATCCTCGACCACGTCCTTCAGGCGCTTGCGGTCGAGCGCGCTGGTAATCTTGCGCGAAATGCCGCCGCCGCGCGCCGTATTGGGCATCAGCACCGAATAGCGGCCGGCGAGCGAAAGGTAAGTGGTGAGTGCTGCGCCCTTGTTGCCGCGCTCCTCCTTGACCACCTGGACGAGCAGGATCTGGCGCCGTTTGATGACTTCCTGGATCTTGTACTGACGGCGGATCTGGCGGCGCCGATTCGGCATCTCCTCCAGCGCATCGTCGGCGCCGACCGATTCGATCTCGTCCTCGCCGCCGTGTGACGACGATGGCACGTCCTCGACCTCGCCACGGCCTTCGCTGTCGTCGCGAAGCGCGCGATTGTCCGAGGCGGCGCTGTCCGCATGGTCGGCGTCCACCGCTTCGGAGACGCTGTCGCTGGCAATCGCGGCGGGCATCGTGCGCGGACCGCTGGTGTCCTCGATATCGTCCTCTTCGGAGTCGGTGCCGCCGGCCTCGACCTGCGATTCGGTGTCCTCGGATAAGTCATCGCGGCTTGCAATGTGCGCATGAACCTCGGAATCTTCCACCGGGCCAGAATCCGTCTCGCCGGAAGCCTCATCGTCGGACGCCTTGCTGGCCTGTTCCGGATCGCGCCGGCTCGAACCGCTGTTGCGCTCGCGGTTCTTGCCGCCGCGGCGGCGCTTGCCGCGGCCGCGCTCGCGTTCCTCGTCTTCATCGTCCTCGAGTTCGGCTGCTTCGGCTTCGGCCTTGATCAGCGCCTGCCGGTCGGCAACCGGGATCTGGTAATAGTCGGGATGGATTTCGCTGAAGGCGAGGAAGCCGTGGCGATTGCCACCATACTCCACGAACGCAGCCTGCAGCGACGGCTCCACCCGGGTGACCCGGGCGAGGTAGATATTGCCGCGTAGCTGTTTCTTATCCCTTGATTCGAAATCGAATTCTTCGATGCGGTTACCGCGTGTAACGACAACCCTGGTTTCCTCCGGGTGGGAGGCGTCGATCAGCATCTTGTTGGCCATTATGTATTCTCTCCACGGCAGCCGTCGGCCGCGGCAGGCGCTTTGCTATGCGCTGCGGCGGCCGGGACGGGCTCTTGCCGGATAATGTCATGTCCGCAATCAGCCGCTTCGCCGCCAAAGTCCGGCCGTCCGCGGCCGAAACGGCGCGGAAGCTCTCCGAGACTTTGCTGTTGGCGACGGATATCATAAAGCGACCTTGCGGGACCCTTTTCAACCAAAGCCCGGGCGAACCGGACCAGCTCTTTTGCTCGTACAGAGCCGGCTGGGAACACAGATGTCCCTACCGTTTTTCCTCAC
>JAUYMV010000283.1 GCA_030698645.1 Mesorhizobium sp. | reverse complement strand
GGGTGGCGGCGGAGTAGTTGCGCGATCACTTGTCCTGGCATATGTTGTGGCATATGCCAGGAAGGAGGCAGCAATGAATGCGCACGACACCGCTCGCACGGCCAGCTTGTTCAGGAACGGGCGAAGCCAGGCAGTCAGGATACCGAAGGAGTTCGAGTTCGAGGGTGAGGAAGTCCTGATCACTCGCGATGCGAAGGGGAAGCTGACATTGGAGGAAGTGAAGAGGAAGCCGACCTTGCTGGAAATCCTGGCAACGCTTGAGCCGCTAGGTCCCGACGATCAGTTCCCCGATATCGACGAGAGTGATCTCCTTCCCTTGGATGATGTCAGATTGTGACCGTCTATCTCCTAGACACAAATGCTGTGTCGAACCTCGCCGACAGGCCGGATGGTCCGGTTGCCCGGCAGATTGCCAGCGTCGGTTTGGAGAATGTGGTGACCAGCGTGATCGTCAACGGCGAGATAGAGTTTGGTCTCGAGCTCAAGCAAAGCACGCGACTGAGGACGCAGATGGAGAAGGTGCTTTCGGCCTTGCCTATCCTCCCTTTCGAGCGGCCGGCCAGCGAGCACTATGGTTCGCTGCGAGCGGAGTTGAAACGACAGGGGCGACCTATTGGGCCGAACGACTTGCTGATCGCTGCCCATGCATTGGCACTGGACGCGATACTGGTAACAGCGAACGTGAGTGAATTTGGTCGTGTGCCCGGGCTGAAGGTAGAGAACTGGCTGCAGGACGCGCCTGCAGATCACGAGTAGGGAATCATATGGGCAAGGTAACTGGCTTTCTCGAAATCGACCGGCAGGTGCACAAGTACCAGCCGGCGTCCGACCGCATCCGGCATTTCCGCGAATTCACGCTGCCGATGTCGGACAAGGAGGTCGAGAAACAGGCCGCGCGCTGCATGGATTGCGGCGTGCCCTATTGCCACGGGCCGACCGGATGCCCGGTGCACAACCAGATACCGGACTGGAACGACCTCGTCTACAATGGCGACTGGGACAGCGCGATCCGCAACCTGCATTCGACCAACAACTTTCCGGAATGGACCGGCCGCATCTGCCCGGCGCCCTGCGAGGAGGCGTGCACGCTGAACCTCGAGGACATTCCGGTCGCCATCAAGACGATCGAGCAGGCGATCGCCGACAAGGCCTACGAGACCGGCCATCTCGACCCGAACCCGGCCGAGCGCCCGACCGGCAAGACGATCGCGATCATCGGCTCGGGACCGGCGGGAATGGCGGCGGCGCAGCAGCTCGGCCGTACCGGCCACGCGGTCCATGTCTATGAGCGCGAGAGCAAGCCGGGCGGCCTGATGCGCTTCGGCATCCCCGACTTCAAGATAGAGAAGCACTACGTCGATGCGCGCGTGAGGCAGATGCAGGGCGAGGGCGTGACCTTCTTCTGCGGCGTCAATGTCGGCGTCGACAAGACGGTCGAGGAATTGCTCGCGGGCTATGACGCGGTGCTCTACTGCGGCGGTTCCGAAAAGCCGCGTCCGGCCGGAATTCCCGGCGTCGAGCTCGCCGGCGTGCACGATGCGATGCCCTACCTGGTGCAGCAGAACAAGCGCGTGGCGCACGAGCCGATCGGCTCGGTCGCGTGGAATGCCGATCCGATCGTGGCGAACGGCAAGCACGTCGTCGTCGTCGGTGGCGGCGATACGGCGTCGGACTGCGTCGGCACGGCGTTCCGCCAGGGGGCGGTGCGGGTCACCCAGCTCGACATCCGCCCGCAGCCGCCGGAAAAGGAAGACAAGCTGACGGTGTGGCCATACTGGGCGACCAAGATGCGCACCTCGTCCAGCCAGGCCGAGGGGGCGGAGCGCGAGTTCCTGGTGGCGACGCTTGA
>JAUYMV010000281.1 GCA_030698645.1 Mesorhizobium sp. | reverse complement strand
GGTGACGCGCGCGACTGTTCGCCTGCCCGGCGGCGAGATCGGCCACGCCTATGCGCTCGGCCGCGACCACGAGACGGTGCGGCTTGCCGCCATCGTCGACGCGCTCTGGCAGAAGGCCGAACTGCGAGCGGCGCTGCAGGCGCGCATCGTTGCGCCGCTTGCCGCGGCACTCGACGCCGACGACCGCACTGCTGCCGCCGAGACGGCGGCTACCAAGGTCGACTTCTTCACTCTCGTGCGCGGGGAAGATTGAGATGCATGCCACGATGTCGGCCATCGACGGCGCTTTCGCCGCTCCGGTTTTCGATGCCCAGGCGACCTTTCGCGCCGTCATGGACGCGATGGCGCGTCCAGGAACCCCGCAGGCGCTCGCACGATTGCCTAGGCCGCCGGCTCCGCTCTCGGCCGTCGCCGGTGCGATCGCCCTGACGCTCTGCGACCATGACACCCCGGTCTGGCTCGACGCCGCCCTGAGCGCGTCGGAGTCGGTGCGCGAATGGCTCGGCTTCCACACCGGCGCGCCGCTCGTCCGGGCGCCGGCGGATGCGCATTTCGCCTTCGCCGCCAGCCCGGCGGAACTGCCCGCGCTCGAGGGCTTCACGCAAGGCTCGCAGGACTATCCCGACCGTTCGGCGACCCTGGTGCTCGGCGTCGCATCCCTGTCGGGCGGTCAGGCTCTCCTCCTGCAGGGCCCCGGCATCGAGACCGGCGCCAGCATCGCGCCGCACCCCCTGCCGCGCCATTTCGTCGAGCAGTGGAAACAGAACCACGCGCGCTTTCCGCGCGGCGTCGATGTCATCCTCGCCGGGCCGGACGCCGTCGTCTGCCTGCCCCGCACCGTGCGCATCTCGTTCGCGCCGGCCAACGCCGCCTCGGAGGTCTGAGCCATGTATGTCGCGGTCAAGGGCGGCGAAGCCGCCATCGACAACGCCCACCGCCTGCTCGCCGATCGTCGCCGCGGCGACCGCTCGGTGCCGGCGCTGCGCATCGACCAGATCGTCGAGCAACTGGCGCTCGCCGTCGACCGCGCCATGGCCGAGGGTTCGCTCTACGACCGCGATCTCGCCGCCACGGCGATCGCGCAATCGCGCGGCGACCTGATCGAGGCGATCTTTCTCGTCCGCGCTTACCGCACGACATTGCCGCGCTTCGGCTACACGCGCGCCGTCGATACCGCCGCCATGCGGGTCGAGCGACGCGTCTCGGCGACCTACAAGGACCTGCCCGGCGGCCAGCTGCTCGGACCGACCTTCGACTACACGCACCGCCTGCTCGAGCCAGCCATCGCCGCGGGCGCCGATCCCGAGGACCCGCGCCTGCGCGACGAGGAGCCGGTAGCGATGCCGCGTGTCACCGACATGCTCGGCCACGAGGGCTTGATCGAGAAGGACGGCGCGGTGCCGCAGGGCAGGCCGGTCGCCGACATTACGCGCGAACCGCTCGAATTTCCGCTTCCGCGCGACGGCCGCCTGCAGGCGCTGGCGCGCGGCGACGAGGGCTTCCTGCTGGCGCTCGCCTATTCGACGCAGCGCGGCTACGGCCGCACGCATCCCTTCGTCGGCGAAATCCGCATCGGCGAGGTCGAACTCGAACTCGACGTGCCGGAACTGCCCTTCGCCGTGCCGCTCGGCCGTATCCGGCTCACCGAATGCCAGATGGTCGCGCAGTTCCACGGC
>JAUYMV010000275.1 GCA_030698645.1 Mesorhizobium sp. | reverse complement strand
TCTTCGAGATCGCCTTCATCATGATCCCGCTGCTGGCGCCGGTGGCCGACACGCTTGGCATCGACCTTGTCTGGTTCGGCATCATTCTGGGCATCAACCTCCAGACGTCCTTCCTGACGCCGCCTTTCGGCTTTTCGCTGTTCTACCTGCGCTCGATCGCGCCGACCGCCGAATGGAAGGACAATGTGACCGGCCGCATGATGCCGCGCGTCAAGACGACGGAAATCTACACCGGCGCCATTCCGTTCATCATCATCAACTTCCTGATGATCATCATCGTCATCGCCTTTCCCGGGCTGGTCATGCACTACAAGGATCGCGGCCTGCAGCCCAATCCCAATACGATCCAGATCCAGGTCCCCGGGTTCGGGCAGGACGGCGGCGGTCAGTTGGGCCTGCCTCCGCTCGGCCAGCAGCCGAACGGCGACGGCGCCCAGCAGGGTGTTCCCGGTCTTGGCCTGCCCCCGCTTGGAGCTCCCAATTTCGGGATGCCGGGCGGAACGCAACAGACCCCTTCCGCGCCACCGGCGAACGATCTGAGCCAGCCGCCGAGCTTCGGCACTCCGGCCCAGCCCGCCCAACAGCCGTCAAACGATCTCAGTCAGCCGCCTAAATTCGATTGAGACCGGGCGGAAAAGCGAAACCCCCGGAGCGTCGCCGCTCCGGGGGGTCGAACCATCGCAACGATCGATCAGAGCTTGCCGCTGCGCTGCTGGATCATCATGAACGTGTCATACGTGTATTCCGAGATCTGCGCCCAGAGATAGGCATCCTTCTTGAACTCCGACTGGCTGTCGAAGATCTTCTTGAAGCCGGGATTGGACGCCGTTATCTCGCCGTACGTTTCCATCGACGCGTTGAAGCATGCCTCGAGGACCTGTTGGCTGAACGGCTTCAGCTGGGCTCCGCCGGCCACCAGGCGGCGAAGCGCCGGCGGGTTCTTGTGGTCGTAGCTTGCCATCATGCTTCCGTTGGCCGCCGCGGATGCCGCCGAGAGCAGCGCCTGGTAGTTCTTCGGCAACTCGTTCCATTTGGCGAGATTGACCATCGCGTGCAGCGCCGGGCCGCCTTCCCACCAGCCGGGATAGTAGTAGTAGGGCGCCACCTTCTGGAAGCCGAGCTTCTCGTCGTCATAGGGCCCGACCCATTCGGCCGCGTCGATGGTGCCCTTTTCGAGCGCCGGGTAGATGTCGCCGCCGGCGATCTGCTGCGGAACGACGCCGAGTTTTTCAACGATCTTGCCGGCGAAACCGCCGATGCGCATCTTCAGGCCCTTGAGATCGTCGACGGTATTGATCTCCTTGCGATACCAGCCGCCCATCTGCGCGCCGGTATTGCCGCATGGCATCGCATGGATGCCTTGCGTGTTGTAGAACTCGTTCATCAGATCGTTGCCGCCGCCGAAATAGAACCAGGCGTTGATCTGACGCGCATTGAGGCCAAACGGAACCGCCGTGCCGAGCGCCCAGCTCGGATCCTTGCCCCAGTAATAGTACGAAGCGGTGTGGCACATCTCCACGGTGCCGGCCGTCACCGCGTCGGCGGCCTGCAGGCCGGGGACGATCTCGCCGGCCGCGAACACCTGGATATCGAAATTCCCGTCCGAAGCTTCGCGAACGTAGCTCGCCATGGTCTCGGCCGCGCCGTAGATCGTGTCGAGCGCCTTCGGAAACGACGACGTGACGCGCCAGGTGATCTTCGGCGATGACTGCGCGATCGCGGGTGCGGCGAGCGTTGTCGCCGCTGCAGCGCCCGCACCAGCCAGGCCGGCCTTTGTGATGAATGAACGACGATCCATGAATATCCTCCCAGAATTGGACCAACCGGAAATCGGCAAGACGCTATTGGGTTGTTTTCTTGGTCTGCCGACCCGAGGCGCAATAAATACACGCCGCACCGAACGAGTCCAGCGACGCAAAGTCGCGATTTCCCGCAACGGACAGGCGTGCCGGCAGCCGCGCGGCACATCGTCCCGCCTCTCGGGCCCGAATGCGAAAAGCCCCGCAACGTTTCCGCTGCGGGGCTTGCTTGGCGTCGAGGCGCTGCGTGTCGGCTAGAGCTTGCCGCCGCGCTGCTGGATCATCATGAAGGTGTCGTAGTTGTACTCCGCCACCTGTGCCCAGAGGTAATGCTCCTTGCGGAACGCGGTGATCGAATCCCAGATCTTCTTGAAGCCGGGATTGGACGCGGTCATCTCAGCATAGACCTCGTTCGACTTCTCGAAGCAGGCGGCGAGGATTTCCTGGCTGAATGGACGAAGCTGCGCGCCGTTCGCAACCAGGCTCTTCACCGCGGCCGGGTTCAGGAAGTCGTACTTCTGCAGCATGTTCGCGTCGGTCGCGTGCGCCGCCGTCCGGACGAGCGACTTGTAGCTCTCCGGCAGTTCGTCGAACTTGCCCTTGTTGAACATGAGATGCACGGTCGGGCCGCCTTCCCACCAGCCCGGATAATAGTAGTAGGGTGCGACCTTCTGGAAGCCGAGCTTCTCGTCGTCATAGGGGCCGACCCATTCGGCCGCGTCGATCGTGCCCTTTTCCAGCGACGGGTAGATGTCGCCGCCTGCGATCTGCTGCGGCACCACGCCAAGCTTCTCGACGACCTTGCCGGCGAACCCGCCGATGCGCATCTTCAGGCCCTGCAGGTCGGCGACCGTATTGATCTCCTTGCGGAACCAGCCGCCCATCTGCACGCCGGTGTTGCCGCCCGGATAACCGACCAGGCCCTGTGTGCCGAGGAACTCGTTGAACAACTCGATGCCGCCGCCGTGGTAGTGCCAGGCGTTCATGCCGCGCGCATTGAGCGCGAACGGAACCGCGGCGCCGAGCGCCCACGTGGGATCCTTGCCCCAGTAATAATATGCCACCGTGTGGCAGGCTTCGACAGTACCAGCGGTGGTCGCATCGGCGGCCTGGAGGCCGGGAACGATTTCGCCGGCCGCGAAGACCTGGATCTGGAAGTTCCCGTCGGTCGCCTCGGAGATCATCTTCGAAAAGACTTCGGCGCCGCCATAAATCGTGTCGAGCGATTTGGGGAACGATGATGTCAGGCGCCAGGTGACCTTCGGGCTGGCTTGGGCGATGGCAGGGGCCGATAGCGCTGTGGCGGCGACTGCGCCGCTGCCTGTGAGTCCGGCCTTCTTGATGAATGATCTGCGATCCACGATTTCTCCTCTCGATTGTACTCTTGGTGCCGGAATCCACGCGTACTGGGTCGCACACGGCTCCGCTCCGGCGGCGCGGATAAAGACATGCCAGCGCCCGGGTGTCCAGAAAACCGCCCCGGATTTGGCCGATATCGTATTTCTACTTATGGCTAATGCGGCATTCGGACGCCCGGAACGGGCCGCGCAGGTCGCGGTTGGAAAGTTCTGTAAATCGGTCTAAATACAGCGCAGTTCGCCCCGGCAGATCCACAGGACAAGACATGCTCCAGCCGCTCGTCGCAATTTCGACCGATGTCCGCGTCTTCGACAACTACACCTGGCATGCCGCGCCCCAGCAATATCTGGACGCCGCGCTCAGCGTCGCCGGCGTCTTTCCGCTGCTGGTGCCCTCCTTTGGCGAAAGGCTCGATCTCGAGCAGCTTCTGTCCTCCGTCGACGGCGTGATGATCACCGGATCGAAGTCGAACGTGCATCCCTCGCTCTATGGCGGCGAGGCGAGCGAGGCCAACGGCCCCTACGACCCGGCCCGCGACGCGACCACCCTGCCGCTCATTCGTCTCGCCATCGAACGAGGCGTTCCGCTGCTTGCCATCTGTCGCGGCATCCAGGAACTGAACGTCGCGCTCGGCGGCACGCTCGCCACGGAAATCCAGGACATCGACGGCCGCATCGATCACCGCGCGCCGGTCAGCGACAGCCAGGACGAGCGTTTCGTCATCCGCCAGGTGCTCTCGATTGCGCCCGATAGCTGCCTGGCCGGGATTTTCGGCGCCGGACCGCTGACCGTGAACTCGCTTCACCGCCAGGCCATCGACCGCCTTGGATCGCGGCTCCAGGTCGAGGCCGTCGCCGAGGACGGCACCGTCGAGGGCGTCTCGGTACGCGACTCGCGCGCCTTCGCGGTCGGCGTTCAGTGGCATCCGGAATACTGGGCGAGGACCGACGACAATTCGGCCAGGATCTTCCGCGCCTTCGGCGATGCCGCGCGCGCCCATCTCATGGCAAGGACCGGCGTCCGCGCGGCAGCCGAGTAGCCGGCCGGATCAGTCGCCGGCGGCGACCAGCGACACCAGCGGCGCGCCCGGGCGGAACGATTCGTAGTCGAAGCCGTCCGACAGCGCGAATTCCAGGATCGCGGCCCGCCCGAGACCCGCGAAGGCGACCGAGCCGTCCGAATTGTCGCGCCAGTATCTCACGCTGGAGAGCTCCGGGAGGAACTCGCTGCACCGAACATCGACCGCAACCTCCGACACGCCGTCCTTGAGCTGGGCGCCCTTGACGACAATGCACGACGCGTCCGATCCCGTGGAAGTGAGCCGGTACGACCGCCCCGAATCGGCCGGCGCGATTGCCACCGCTTCGGACGGCGCCGGAGGGCGGTGGGATATCCCGGCGGTCGCCAGAACGGCAAGCGTCCCCGCCGCGATCAGCATTCCCTTCATGTCCATTCCCCGGCGCAGTGGCGATGAAGGAAGCATGTGCGCCGCGCATTAAGGCCCGGTTAAGCCGGCGTCAGGACCGCGGCCGCCGCTTCACATGGGCGCTTTCGGGAACCGGGGTAAGCGCCTCGCCGGCCGCGAACCAACGATCGAGATTGTCGGCGACGAGCGCCGCCATCGCCTTGCGCGTATGCACTGACGCCGAACCGACATGCGGCAGCAGCGAGGCGTTGTCGAGCGCGAGAAGGTTCGCGGGCACGCGAGGCTCGTCGCGAAAGACGTCCAGCCCCGCTGCGCGGATCGTCCCGTCCGCAAGGGCTACGGCAAGGGCATCCTCGTCGACCGTGCTGCCGCGACCGATATTGATGAAGACGCCATCGGTACCGAGCGCTTCGAGCACCGCGCGGTCGACGGCCTTTTCCGTCGCGGCGCCGCCCGGCGCCACCGAGATCAGCGTATCGACCGAGGCCGCCAGTTCGACGAGCGAGGCATGCCAGGGATAGGCGGCGCCCTCGACCGGCCGCCTGTTGTGGTAGCTGACGGGAAGTCCGAAAGCCTCCAGCCGTCGCGCGATCGCCAGCCCGATCCTCCCCATCCCGAAAATCCCGGCGCGGCGGCCGCGCAGCGTGTTCCTGGTCAGCGGATAGTTGCCCTCGGAAACCCAGCGCCCCGCGCGCAGCCAGGCCTCTGCCCTGGGCAGCTCGCGCACCGTGTTGATCAGCAGGCCGAGCGCGGTGTCGGCGACTTCCTCGGTGAGCACGTCGGGCGTGTTCGTGACCATGACGCCCTTGGACCCGGCATGCCTGGCGTCGACCGCATCGTAGCCGACGCCGAAGCTGGCGATGATCTCGAGCTGCGGCAGCGCGTCGATGAACGCCGCGCTGATCGTCGTCATGGCGGCGATCCCGCGCACCTGGCCGATCATGTCGGGGCTGAGCAGTGCTGGGTCCGCCTTCTCTATGCGCACCACCCGGAAGGCGGCGCCGATGCGTTCGATCGCGTACTCGTGCAGGCGACCCGGGATGAGGATGGTGGTGTCGGCGGTTCCGGCGTTCATGCGTGCGACCCGATTGCGGCGCGGCCCCCCGCCACGCTTTTCACTACGGTATGGGCTGCGACGCGCGGCGGCAACCCCGGCCAATCTCCGGGGCGATCGACAAATAGCGGAACAAAATCAGGGGTCGGCGCATTTATCGGACAGTGCGCATCCACCTGCCAAACTCCACGGCTGCGCGTCAGGAAGATTCCGATCAACCTCGAAAAGGAACCACACCATGACCTTCAAGACCCTCGCCACTGCTTCGATCGCATTCGCCATGTTCGCCGGTTCGGCGTTCGCGCAGCAGGCTCCGGCCGGCACCCCGCCCTTCACGTCGGCCGACGAGCAGGCCATGTATGAATCCAACCGGGAGATCATGACAGGCTTCTTCGCTGACGAGACGATGACCACCCTGAAGTCCGACGAAGAAGTCGCCGCCACGTTTTCGGCGATGGACGCCGAGTCGCAGGCTGGCATGAAGGCCGCCTGTGAAAGGGCCGCCGAGAACCGCGGTTCCTACGGCACGGTCACGGTCGCGCTCTGCGACTCCGTGATGAAGATGTAGTCCAGAGCCTTCTCGGCCTGGCGAAGGGGTGCGGCGCAAGCCGCGCCCCTTTTTCTTGTCAGCTCAGCGGCTTTCCGGTCGACTGGCGCACGTGAAGTTCGGGCCGGATGAGGTCCGGCGTCACGCCCGCCGACGCGCCGTTGATACGATCGAGCAGGGCGCGGGCCGCCCGCTTGCCGACCTCGCGCTGGCCGTTCCAGACCGTCGTCAGCGCCGGCATGGCGATCGCCGCCTCTTCGAGGTCGTCATAGCCTGTGACCGAGATGTCGACGCCGGGCACCATGCCCGCCCGGGCGATGCCATTCATCAGGCCGATGGCGACCAGGTCGTTCCAGCAGACGGCGGCGGTCGGCTTGTCCTTCAGCGCCAGGAATTGCCCGGTCACCTCGAAGCCCGCCTGCTTCGTGCGCGGCCCGGGGATGCGCCAGTCGGACCGCACCTCCAGGCCGGCCTTCTCCATCGCCGCGACATAGCCCCGATACCGGTCTCGGCCGGTCGAGGTCTGGTCGGTGCCGCCGATCATGGCGATCCGGGTGTGTCCGAGCGAAATGAGATGGTTCGTGGCGAGCCCGACCCCATAGGCGTCGTCGCCCCGGAAAACCGGCACCTCGGCGCCTTCCACGGAGCGCGCGATGAGCACCGCCGGCAGTCCGTTGATCTCGGCCATTTCGATGTCTTCGCGCGGCGTGCCGATCGCCGGCGACATGATCACGCCGTCGGCGCCAAGTTGCAGCAGCGTGTCGATGAACGTGCGTTGCTTTTCCAGCTGGTCGTAATGGTTCGACAGGATGAAGGTCTGGCGGCTGCGATCGAGTTCGCTCTCGATCGAGCGCAGGATTTCCGCGAAGAACGGATTCATGATGTCGTGCACGACGACGCCGACGATTCCGGAACGCGACGTCCGCAGACTGGCCGCACGCCGGTTGTAGATATAGCCGAGCGCCCTTGCATGCACCTTGATGCGGTCGCGCGTCGCATCGGCCACCAGCGGGCTGTCGCGCAGCGCCAGCGATACAGTAGCGGTCGAGACGCCGAGCGCTTCCGCAATCGTCGAGAGCTTGATTTTCTGTGCCAGTCCGCACCCTCCCCGGCACGCCGCGCCGATGACCTAAACAGTTTAAATCTTATGTCACCGATGCGGGTCGAATCAAAGTTTTTTTGCCAGATCCGCGTCCTCGGCATGCGGTTCGCTGAGACTGGCAAGCCTGAGCCGCCGCTCGCGCTGGACGATGTAGAGGCCGCTGGCGATGATGATCGCCGCGCCAAGCAGCGTGTATCTGTCGGGTATCTCGCCGAAGATGAGGTAGCCGAAGGCGACCGCCCAGACCAGTTGAAGATAGGGATAGGGTGCCAGCGCCGAGGCCGGGGCGAGCTTGTAGGCCTTGATCAGCAGCCAGTGGCCGAGCGCGCCGTAGAAGCCGAGCGAGACCAGTACGAATCCGTGCAGCAGGTCGGGCGGGATCGTGGCGGCCAGCGGCACCGCCGGCGACATCAGGATGACCGGCGTCAGCGCCGAGTAGAAGATCAGGCTGGCCGAGGTTTCCGTCGCGCCCATGTGCCGCGTCATGATGACGTAGAGGCAGTAGCTGAGCATCGAGAACAGCGCATAGACATGGCCGATGCCGAAGCTGCCCAGGCCCGGTCGCGTGACGACGAGGATGCCGATGAAGCCGACGCCGATCGCCGCCCAGCGCCGCCATCCGGCCCATTCTCCGAGCAGCGGCCCGGCGAGCGCAGTGATCACCATCGGGGCGAAGAAGAAGATCGTCATCGCCTCCGCCATCTGCAGCGTCAGCAGGGCCACGAAGTTGAAGATCGTCGAGCCGAAAAGGAAGATGCCGCGCAGGATCTGCAGCGGCATGTTGCGCGCCTTGAAGAGGTCGCGGTTGCTCCAGCTGCGAAACAGCAGGAGCACCAGGACCACGTGCACCGCGAAGCGCACCCACACGATGTAGGGCGCCGACATGCCGGAAAGGACGAGGTATTTCGCGCTGGCGTCCAGCAGCGAAAACAGCAGCCCCGTCGAAAACATCAGGAGAATGGCGGCAACCGGGGTCGCGCGCTCGATGCCGGGGGGACTGCTGGTCAATGGTTCATGCCGCTTGCGGATTGCCGGAGCCTTTGTTTCGGCCACGCGGCCCGGCTCCGCAAGCGGAAACTGCCGCGGCGCGGCGGTCAGTCGTCCTCGTCCGGCTCGTCATCGTCCGCGATTTCGGCGATCGTCTCGGAGAGGTTGCCCTCGATGCGAGACAGCATCTTCGAAAACGTCTTGATTTCCTTCTTGTCGAGACCCTTGAGCGCCTGCTTTTCCGTCTTGCGCACCGATTTCTCGATGGCGCGCATCGCGTCGGTTCCGGTCTCGGTCAGGAAGATATGTGCCTGCCTTGCATCCGTCTCGGACGCCCTTTTCTGCAGGAAGCCCTGCGCCTGCAGCCGGTTGAGGGTCTTTGTGATCGTCGGCGGGCGAACGCCGAGCTTCGCGGCCAGCTGGCCGGGCGTCTGGCCGTTTTCGCCCGCCAGCGCCATCATGATCTGGTCTTGGCCCGCATAGAAGCCGTGCGACAGCAGCCGCGAGGCAAGCACCGTGCGCGACAGTCGCGCCGCCGATTGCAGCCTAGCCATCGTCGCGCCCTTGGCAGCTTTCGCCATCGACTTTCCCCTCGCTTCACGCGCTGCAGGACGTCTTGTCGGCAGGTCGCGGTGCGTTGATCTGCCTGCAGCCGGCATCCGATAGTCGTTTGCCGGCAACCGTACTGTTTCGCACGGTCTTCTGGCAGAGGATTATTTCAATCGAATGACAAAGGAAACGGGTTTGCGGCGGCCTGCTGTCCTGCCGGGGTGCAATTGGCCGGCCGCCATCCTATATGGGCCACTCATCCTGCATTCATGAGAAGAGACCTCCGATGGCCGATGCCCAGCCCCAGACCAGCGCGCAGATCCCCGTGACCGTCCTCACCGGCTATCTCGGCGCCGGCAAGACGACGCTCTTGAACCGCATCCTCACCGAGAACCACGGCAAGCGCTACGCCGTCATCGTCAACGAATTCGGCGAGATCGGCATCGACAACGACCTGATCGTGGAATCCGACGAGGAAATCTACGAGATGAACAATGGCTGCATCTGCTGCACGGTGCGCGGCGATCTCATCCGCGTCGTCGAGGGCCTGATGCGCCGCCCCGGCCGCTTCGACGCGATCATCGTCGAGACCACCGGTCTGGCCGATCCGGTGCCGGTCGCGCAGACCTTCTTCATGGACGACGACGTGCGATCCAAGACCCGGCTCGACGCGGTCGTGGCGCTGGTCGACGCCAAGCATCTGCCGCTCCGCCTCAAGGACTCGAAGGAGGCCGAGGACCAGATCGCCTTTGCCGACGTCATCGTGCTGAACAAGGTCGACCTGGTCACGCCCGACGAGCTGCGCAACGTCGAATCGCTGGTCCGCGCCATCAATCCCGGCGCCAGGATCCACCGCACGACGCGCTCGGCCGTCGACCTTTCCGAAGTGCTCGATCGAGGCGCGTTCGACCTCGCGCGCGCCGTCGAGAACGATCCGCATTTCCTCGACGGCGACGATGAGCACGATCATGACGGGCACGATCACGCGCATCATGACCACGGCCATGCGTCGGCGATCCATGACGTCACCGTCCAGTCCGTCTCGCTGCGCGGCGGAGTGATGGATCCGAAGCGGTTCTTCCCCTGGATCGAGAAGATCACCCAGGCCGAGGGCCCCAACATCCTCCGCCTCAAGGGCATCATCGCGCTGAAGGACGATCCGCAGCGCTATGTCGTGCAGGGCGTCCACATGATCGTCGAGGGCGACCACCAGCGCCCCTGGAAGGACGGCGAGACGCGCGAGAGCCGCCTCGTCTTCATCGGCCGCGAACTCGATGCCGAACGCCTGAAGCGCACCTTCGAGGCCTGCCAGGCGGCCTGACCCGTGGCGCTGCCGCTCGGTCTGGATGGCGCCCGCCTCCGTCCGGGCACGATCGCGCGCCCGTCCGGCAAGTGTCACCTCGGGTTATGACCGGGTCCAATCGCCCCGATTCCGGTTGAAAAGACGCTCGTTCTGCGCAACGACGCAACAAGCCTCCCGTAGGAAATCTGACCCATGCCCACCGTCGCCCCCTTCGATCTCGCCGGACATTGCATCGCCGCGGTCTTTCTCGGCGAGATCCCGCATTTCGCGCTCGCCGACGGCGTGGTCCACCGGCTCGACCATGGCGCCAAATCTGTCGTGGCTCATGACGGGCTGCTCTCAGCCACGCTGTCTCTCGATGGCGCGACGCTGTTGACCGGCGGCGAGGACGGCAAGGTGGCCGCCACCCGCGCCGACGGCGCGACGGAGACGCTCGCCGAACTGCCGCGTAAATGGATCACCTCCGTCGCCGCCGGCCCGCAGGGCGCGGTCGCCTATGCGTCGGGCCGCTTCGCCTATGTCCGCTTCGCCGACGGCAGGGTAAAGCAGCTGGAGCATCCGCGCTCGGTCGAGGGCCTCGCCTTCTCGCCGAAGGGCATGCGCCTCGGCGTCGCCCGCTACAACGGCGCCACGCTGCATTTCCCCGCCGCCGACGGCAAGCCGCAGGAACTGACCTGGGACGGCGCCCACACCGCGATCACCTTCTCGCCCGACGGCAATTTCGTCGTCACCGCCATGCAGGAAAACGCCCTGCACGGCTGGAAGCTCGCCGACGGCAAGCACATGCGCATGACCGGCTATCCGGCCAAGGTGAAGAGCCTGTCGTGGAGCGCGAAAGGCCGCTGGCTGGCGAGTTCCGGCGCGCCGGCCGCGATCGTCTGGCCGTTTGCCGGCAAGGACGGCCCGATGGGCAAGGCGCCGCTCGAGCTCGGCACCCGCGGCAACACCATGGTGACCTCGGTGGCATGCCATCCGCGCGACGAGATCGTCGCCATCGGCTATGCCGACGGCATGGTCATGGCCGCGCGCATCGCCGATCAGAAGGAGGTCCTGCTGCGCCGCCCCGGCAAGGGCGCGATCAGCGGCATGGCCTGGGATTCCGGCGGCGGCCGCGTCGCCTTCGGCGCCGAAACCGGCGACTGCGGTGTCATCGACATCACCGCCTGAGCCTGCCGCGCTCCGCCGGGCCCGTCCGGCCGCGACTCATTCCATGATGCATTCGACCTTGCCGCTCGCGCTGTACGTCCTGCCTTCGGGCGTCGCATCATTGACGCCGTCGAACGCCGTCAGCTCGTAGCTCCCGCTCAGCCCCTCTTCGTCGCCCTTGGTCCGGATCACGACCTGCACATAGCCATGCGGCTTGTCGCCCTCCCGCTCGCGATAGATCACCAGATTCAGTTGCCCGTCCTCGGACCAGTACTGGGCGAGATGCGCGCCGTCGAATTCGAGCCTCCGCAGGTCGGCGGCGACCTCCTTCGCCTTGATCTCCACATTGCCGCGGAAGTTGAACACCGGCGAGCCCATGCCCCGGGTCACCCCGCTCTCGAACAGGAAGGACACGTTCTTGTCGTCGGCGTCGCAGCCGAACCCGCCGGATGCGTGGGCTTCAATGGAGAGTGCGGCAAGTCCAAGCAGGAGAAGAAGTCCACGGCGCATGTCGATGCCTCCAGAATTGCCGGTTGAGATCGCCCTTCTCGGCCAATTCCGTTTCAAATCGATGCCACACGACTCGCCGCATGTATCTTCGACGTGGCATCTGCGTGTGCTCGTGGTAGAGTTGAACTAAGGAGCTGCGGCATGAATGCGAATGTCAGCATCAAGGTTGAATTGCCGGCCGACCTGGCCGAAGCCATGCGTCTCAAGGTCGAGGCCGGTGAATACGCTTCGGCTGGGGATATGTTGCAGGCCGGCCTGCGCAGCCTGCTGGAAAGCGATCGTGCACTTGAAAATTGGCTTCGCGAAGACGTCGTCGCGGGTCACGCCGAGTATCTCGCAAACCCCAGGAAGGCCATTCCGGCGGAGGATGTGCTCGCTCATCTGCGCGACCGGCGAGCCCGCTTGCGCACGACGCCCTGATCTTGCGTGTCGTCTTCACGCCGCGCGCCATCCGGCAGCTTGAACATCTGCACGACTACCTGTCCGAGAAAGCCAGCGACCGCATAGCCGACGACTATGTAGGCCGCATCTTGGCGCACTGCCAGAAACTCACTCTGTTTCCCCAGCGCGGAACCCTCCGCGACCACGTCTTGCCCGGTCTTCGTACCATCGGTTTCGAGCGCCGCGCCACAATCGCCTTCATGGTCGAGGCCGATCGCGTCGTGATCGAAGGCGTTTTCCATGGAGGTCAGGATTTTGAGCAGGCATTGCGGGGCGATGACCCGGAATTTCCTTCGCCCGAGGATCGGTGATATCGACGATC
>JAUYMV010000273.1 GCA_030698645.1 Mesorhizobium sp. | reverse complement strand
CGCTACGACCAGATCGACGCGGCACCCGAGGAGAAGGCGCGCGGCATCACGATCTCGACGGCGCATGTCGAATACGAGACGGCGGCGCGCCACTACGCGCATGTCGACTGCCCCGGCCACGCCGACTATGTGAAGAACATGATCACGGGCGCCGCCCAGTTGGACGGCGCGATCCTGGTGGTTTCGGCCGCCGACGGCCCGATGCCGCAGACCCGCGAGCACATTCTTCTTGCGCGTCAGGTCGGCGTTCCGGCGCTGGTGGTTTTCCTGAACAAGGTCGACCTCGTCGACGACGCCGAACTGCTCGAACTTGTCGAGCTCGAGGTGCGCGAGCTTCTGTCGAAGTATGAATATCCGGGCGACGACATCCCGATGATCAAGGGTTCGGCGGTGGCAGCGCTCGAAGACAAGGACAAGAAGATCGGCGAGGACGCGATCCGCGAGCTGATGGCTGCGGTCGACGCCTACATCCCGACGCCGGAGCGTCCGATCAACCTGCCGTTCCTGCTGCCGATCGAGGACGTCTTTTCGATCTCGGGCCGCGGCACGGTGGTGACCGGGCGCGTCGAGCGCGGCATCGTCAAGGTCGGCGAGGAAGTCGAGATCGTCGGCATCCGTCCGACCACCAAGACGACGGTGACGGGCGTGGAAATGTTCCGCAAGCTGCTCGATCAGGGCCAGGCCGGCGACAATATCGGCGCGCTGATCCGCGGCGTCGACCGCGACGGCGTCGAGCGCGGCCAGGTCCTGGCCAAGCCCGGTTCGGTCAAGCCGCACAAGAAGTTCGTGGCGGAAGCCTACATCCTGACCAAGGAGGAGGGTGGCCGTCACACGCCGTTCTTCACCAACTACCGTCCGCAGTTCTACTTCCGCACGACCGACGTGACGGGCATCGTGTCGCTGCCGGAAGGCACCGAGATGGTGATGCCGGGCGACAACATCACGGTCGACGTCGAGCTGATCGTGCCGATCGCGATGGAAGAGCGCCTGCGCTTCGCCATCCGCGAAGGCGGCCGCACCGTCGGCGCCGGCATCGTCGCCGCGATCAAAG
>JAUYMV010000270.1 GCA_030698645.1 Mesorhizobium sp. | reverse complement strand
GCTGACGGCCGCGAACCTGCCGCCGAGTACGCGCGCGGCCATCAGAAGCCGGCGGTAGGTGAGGGTGCCCGTCACCGTGTCCTCGACGATGATGCGGTCCGCGCCGAACTGCCGGGCGGCGCGGGTGAAGGCGGAAAACAGCGTGCGTGGGCGGCTGGACGCGGCAACCCGCGCCTCGGCGATGCGGTCGAAAAGCGCGTTGGCATGGCTGCCCGGGGGCCGGCCGGCGCGGTCCGACATCGCTTCGAGCGCGACTGGCGACAGCGTACCGATAGACAGGCGCGGGAACCAGCGCCGCGGCGCCTCCGCCACGGGCGCCAGCGAAAACGGCAGGTGCCGGGCGCCGTCGATGTGGATAGGCACGATGTCGGCGCCGGCCTTGACCGCGATGCGCGACACGGCGCGGAACAGCCGGAACGACTTCGCGTCCGGCTCGACGGTTTGCGGGAAGTATACGGCCAGCCGGCCTTTGCCGCGCAAATGGCGCACGAGCCGGCGGCTGACGAAGACATGCTCGGCGTTGAAGGCGATGCTACGGCCGAGCGTCCGGTAGGGCTCGAGCCAGAACGCCGCCGCCGACCTTTCGTCCAGAATGTGCAGCGTGTCGTCCGGCAGCAGCGCCAGCATCAGCGCCGGGTCAAGATCCGACTGGTGCGCCACCGCATAGATCACCGGCGCATCCGCGAGGCGGGTGATCCGCAGATTGCCCTCGTGAATGCGGTAGACGAGCTTAAGCGGCAGGTAGAGCGCGGCCTGCCGGACTGTGATGCCGAGCTGGAAAGACTGTGCAAGCGCCGCGCCCAGATATGCGACCAGCAACGCGGCAATGATGGTTCCGGTCAGGATCATGCCGCATCTCCCGCATCAATCTGGCCGCCGTGCATCACAGGGTAGGGCTTTCGGCCGCCACGTCAATGCGCGATGTCGGCCGTCAGGCCGCGCTGGCGGGTCGGCGCCAGCTCTCGCCGACGATGGTCATCAGCCCGGCCGCGACGATCAGCACCGCGCCGACGAACACCTCGTTGCGCGGAATATCGCCCCAGATCAGGTAGCCGAGCAGAAAGGCCCAGACGAGTGAGGTATACTCGAACGGCGCAATGACCGAGGCAGGCGCCCGCTTCATGCCCTCGAACAGCGTGAACTGTGCAAAGCCGCCGATGACGCCCGCGCCGAACAGCATCAGCGATCCCCGGAGGTCGGGTGTCTGCCAGAAGAACAGCATCGGGATGCCGGCCGTGATCAGGAAGAAGCCGTTGTTCAGCATCAACTGGACGATGGTCTTCTCCTTCATGGCGATCTTCCGCAGGAGTACGATCGACAGGCCCCACAGGAAAGCGGCGCCGAGAACCAGCAGGACCGGCAGGGTGAAGCCGAGAGTGGCCGGGTCGCAGGCGATGAACACGCCGACGAAGCCGGTCAGAACCGCGGCCCAGCGCAGTGCGGAGACCTTCTCCCCGAGCATGAAGATCGCCATCACCGTGATCATGATGGGCGCGGCGAAGTAGATCGTCGTCAGTTCGGCGAGCTGCAGGTCCTTTGCGGCCGTGTAGTAGCACAGCCACGCCGACATGATGAGGAAGGAGCGCAGGAACATCTGCCTGATGACCGGAGAGTTGGCGGTTTCCGACAGCAGGGGCCGGCCGCCGATGGCGAGGCAGCCGATCAGGATCGTCAGGCTACGGAAGAACAGGATCTGCCAGACCGCGAACGAGACGACCATCGTCTTGATGACGGCGTCGTGAAAGGAGAACAGGAAATAGGCGAGGCTGGTCAGCGCGATGCCGCTCAGCACCTTCGCTCGTGCCTCCTCGGCAATATCGATCGCCATGCCTGCAACTCGCGGAATTTCGGGGCGCGCGCGACCCGGCCGATCCTGTGCCGGACGTCCGATCCGGTGTACCGGCCGCGCCTGCCAGGCGCTAAGCCCACCAAGGCCCACTCGTGATGCCAGCGTCCTTCATCGGTATTTGTTTTTCGAGCATCGAAACGATAGGACCGGCATCGCGTTGAGGATGAAATCGAGGACTACCGCGGCATGACAACGGAACAGTATATCGCGGTAGCGGTCATCGCTGGAATGATGGCCGCCTTCGTTTGGGGCCGCTTCCGCTACGATCTCGTCGCGGCGGTCGCGTTGCTCGTCGCCGTTGCCGCCGGGGTCGTGCCGTACGACATGGCCTTTTCGGGCTTCAGCGACGACATCGTCATCATTGTCGGGTCAGCCCTGCTCGTCAGCGCCGCCGTCGCCCGATCGGGCATCATGGAGGTCGCCATCCAGCGCTACGCGCCGGCGCTGAAGGGGGTTCGGTCGCAGCTCGTCCTCCTGGTCGTGATCGTCACAATCCTGTCGGCCTTCGTGAAGAACATCGGCGCGCTTGCCATCATGATGCCGATCGCCTTCCAGTTCGCGCGCCGTTCGAACATCTCCCCGTCTGTCTTCCTGATGCCGATGGCTTTCGGTTCGCTGCTCGGCGGCCTGATGACGCTGATCGGCACCTCGCCGAATATCATCGTCTCGCGCGTGCGGGCTGAAATGACCGGCGAAGCCTTCACGATGTTCGACTTCGCGCCGGTCGGCGTCGTGCTTGCGCTGACCGGCATCGTCTTCCTGACGCTGTTCTACTGGCTGGTGCCGGCCCGCTCGCGCGAGACGGCGTCGCTGCAGGACGCGATCGACATCAAGAACTATATCTCCGAAGCGCGCGTCGCCTCGGATTCGACGGTGCTCGGCAAGACGGTCGGCGACCTGCTCAAGCTTGCCGACGGCAGCGCGATGGTGACCTCGATCGTGCGCGCCCGCGGGCAGCGCGTCACGCCGCTGCCCGACGCCGTGCTGCGCGAGGACGACATCGTGATCCTCGAAGG
>JAUYMV010000269.1 GCA_030698645.1 Mesorhizobium sp. | reverse complement strand
CGCCCGGCCCCTCAGCGCTCGACCAGCGCGACGCGCGCGTTGAACCAGTTCATGAATGTCGACATGGCGAGGCTGAGCGACAGGTAGACCACCATCCAGATCGCCACGATCTGGATCGAGTTGCCGCTCTTGTTGAGGATCGTCCCGCCGATCGAGACGAGGTCGGGATAGCCGACCGCGATGGCCAGCGACGAATTCTTGGTCAGGTTGAGATACTGGCTGGTCAGCGGCGGCACGATGATGCGCATCGCCTGCGGCACGACGACGAGGCGCGTGGTGGTGCCGGATCGAAGCCCCAGCGCGAAGGCCGCCTCGCTCTGCCCCTTGCCGACGCCGCGGATGCCGGCGCGGACGATCTCGGCGATGAAGGACGCGGTATAGAGCGACAGCGACAGATAGAGCGCGAGGAACTCGGGCGCCACCATCAGCCCGCCGGTCGCCTGGAAGGCGCCGGCCCTCGGCATGTCGAAGGAGAGCGGGAAGCCGGCCGCCGCGAGCGCGATGAAGGGCAGGCCGACGAGCAGCGCGACACTCGTCCAGAAGACGGGGAAGCGCTGGCCGGTGGCCGCCTGGCGGATGCGGGCGGCGCGCGCCACGAAGAAGCACATGGCGATGGCGATCAGGAAGGCCACGCCGACCAGCCAGGCGCGTTCGCCCCAGATCGGCGTCGGGATCGTCAGGCCGCGATTGCTGAGCAGCGCGCCGAAGGGAAGGTTGTAGCTGTCACGCGGCTGCGGCAGGATCGCCAGCACGCCCAGATACCAGAAGAAGATGACGAGCAGCGGCGGGATGTTGCGGAACACCTCGACATAGACCGTGCAGATGTTGCGGATCAGCCAGTTGCGCGACAGGCGCCCGATGCCGACGATGAAGCCGACGAGGGTCGCCGTGATGATGCCGACGAAGGCGACCAGCAGCGTGTTGACGAAGCCGACGACGAGGGCGTCGGCGTAGGTCGAGTCCGACGAATAGGGGATGAGCGCCTGGCCGACGTCGAAGCCGGCCCGCTCGTTGAGGAAGCCGAAGGAGATCGTCTTGCCGACGCGGTCGAGGTTGTCCAGCGTGTTGCGGACGATCCAGACAATAAAGGCGAACAGCGAAACGAAGACGACAATCTGGAAGACGATGCCGCGAACGACTGGATTGTAAATCAGCGAACTCAGGCTGGAATTTTCTGCAGGAAGCGCATGATCGGTCGCCATCGCATCACCCCGTTGGTGCCGGCCGGAGCGCGCATGGGCACGCTCCGGCCGAGGTCTTCAGGTGATCAGCGGATCGGCGGCGCGTACTGCAGGCCACCCTTGCTCCACAGGGCATTGAGGCCGCGCTGGATCTTCAGCGGGCTGCCGGTGCCGATGTTGCGTTCGAAGACTTCGCCGTAATTGCCGACGGCCTTCACGATGTTGACGACCCAATCCTCGCCGAGGCCGAGATCGGTGCCGAGCTTGGAGTTGGCTTCCATGCCGAGCACGCGCTTGATCTCCGGATTGTCGGAGGCCTTCATCTCCTCGACGTTGGCCTGCGTCACGCCGAGTTCCTCGGCGACGATGAGCGCGTTGGAGACCCACTTGACGATGTCGAACCACTGATCGTCGCCCTGGCGCACGACCGGGCCGAGCGGCTCCTTGGAGATGATTTCCGGCAGGACGATGTGATCGTCCGGCGCGGTCAGCTGCAGGCGGATCGAATAGAGGCCCGACTGGTCGGTCGTGTAGGCATCGCAGCGGCCGGAATCATAGGCCGCGTTGACTTCCTCGAGCTTCTCGAAGACGACCGGGTTGTATTCCATCTTGTTGGCCTTGAAGTAGTCGGCCAGGTTGAGTTCGGTGGTGGTGCCGGTCTGCACGCAGACGGCGGCGCCGGAGAGCTGCAGGGCGGAATTGACGCCCGGCACCTTCTTCGAATTGATCATGAAGCCCTGGCCGTCATAGTAGTTCACGCCGGCGAAATTGAAACCGAGCGTCGTGTCGCGGCTCAGCGTCCACGTGGTATTGCGGACCAGGACGTCGACGGTGCCGTTGCTCAGGACCTCGAAGC
>JAUYMV010000268.1 GCA_030698645.1 Mesorhizobium sp. | reverse complement strand
GCCTGCTGCTTTGCGAGTCCGACCTTGAGGTCGGTCGCCGTGTAGATTGTCTCGCCATCCGCCTTCAACCAGCCGTCGGCGATACCGAGCACCAGCCGGCCGCGCATGACCCGCTTGAAGTCGACGCCATACTCGACCAGCCGCGTCTTCGGCGTGACCATTCCCTTGAATTTCACCTCGCCCGTCGAAAGGGCCATGCCCTTGCCCGGCTCGCCGAGCCAACCGAGATAGAAGCCGGTCAACTGCCAAAGCGCGTCGAGACCCAGGCAACCTGGCATGACCGGATTGTCGATAAAATGGCAGGGGAAGAACCAGAGATCGCGATGGATCGCGAAATCGGCGCGGATGAAGCCCTTGTCGAATGTCCCGCCCGTCTCGCTGACTTCGGTGATCCGGTCGAACATGAGCATCGGCGGATAGGGGAGCTGCGCGTTGCCCGGGCCGAACAGTTCTCCTTTGGCGCACGCAAGCAGGTCCTCATAGACGAAGCTGGATTTCATTGCCGCCATGTTCGCTCCCGTCGTCGTGTCCCTGGGGGACGTCGTTCTTGTCGTTGCAGGATCAATATCACAGGGTGTTTCAGGACGGAAACCTGCCGGCACCGCTTATCTTGCCGCCCCTCCCGGGTCAATGCGCCGCTCTTGCCCGGCCCAGGCGGAACGAATATATGCTAGGGAATGCAATGTCCGGGCGGGTCCCGGTGGAACAGCCGGCGGCAACCGGTCATGTCTGGAGCAGATGGGCAAATCGGCAGTTGGTTCATGTCTTGACGTGGAGACGCGGGTTCGCGAAGCGGGCCTGCGCCCGACGCGTCAGCGCCTGTCGCTGGCGTCCCTGCTGTTCGCCAAGGGCGACCGGCACCTGACCGCCGAGGAACTGCATGAGGAGGCGCAGGGCGCCAACGTCGCGGTTTCTCTGGCCACCGTCTACAACACGCTGCACCAGTTCACCGAGGCGGGCATGCTGCGCATCCTGGCGGTCGAGGGCGCACGCACCTATTTCGACACCAACACCTCGGATCACCATCATTTCTTCTACGAGGGCGACAACACGGTCCAGGATATCGCGTCCGGCCCGGTTTCGGTGGTCAATGTGCCGGAACCGCCCGAGGGCATGGAAATTGCCAATATCGACATCGTCATCAGGCTGCGTCCGAAGCGGCCTGCCTGATGAGGCCGATGACGGCGTTCATCAATTAACGATCTGCTCGTCGGGATAGGCGCCCCAGATCAGCGCCTGGCTCACCCAGCCGCGATAGGTGCCGAAGCGCATCTCGCACCATTGACCATTGCAGCTCTGGATCTCGCCGAGCACGCCCGGCTCTATTGTCGCGACAAGGCGCGCGTCGGTCGCGGGCTCCCTCAGCAATGGCACGGTCGCCTGCTTGCCGATGTTCCACGGCGTCGCAATGCCGGTGCGCTTGCCGGACAGCAGAGACTGGTTAATCCACCCTTCGGTGCCTTCCGAGTCGCGCACACGCCGCCAGTTGTCGTATTCCTGGATCACCTCGACCGGCAGCCCGGACTTCATGTACATCCAGTTGACCGGATAGGTTCGACCGGGGCCGACGCGCAGGTTGACGCGGCTTGATTTCAGACTGACGAAGCGCGGCAACGGCAGTCCGCTGCGGCCGGGGCCGACCGCCTGAGCGGAGGCGGTGCCGGCCAACGGTGTCATGCCGCCAAGGCCAAACAGGCCTGGGCCGAGAAGCGCCGCGCAAAGCGCAAGCCGAAGCGACACGAAACGCGACACGTCCTGGACTCCATCACGCGCTGGCGCCCGCCGGACCGGCTGCCACGCCCTTTTTCTTTGTCATCGTCCGCACGGCTTGTTACAGAGTGGCCGGGCGGGTACCGGTTCAAATGTCGCCGGTCTTGGTTAAAGAGGTCTCAACAGGACCCGGGACGAGGAACAAATGTCGGGGAAGAAGAAGCCGCTCGTCATCATAACGCGCAAACTGCCCGATCCGGTCGAGACGCGCATGCGCGAATTGTTCGACGCGCGGCTGAATGTCGACGATCGCGCGATGAGCCAGCCCGAACTGGTCGCGGCGATTCGCGAAGCCGATGTGCTGGTTCCGACCGTCACCGACCGCATCGATGCCGCACTGATCGCCCAGGCCGGCGAAAATCTCAAGCTGATCGCCAATTTCGGCAACGGCGTCGACAATATCGACGTAGCAGCAGCCATGGCGAAGGGCATTACAGTCACCAATACACCTAATGTGCTGAGCGAGGACACGGCCGACATGACGATGGCGCTGCTGCTCGCCGTGCCGCGCCGGCTGGTCGAAGGGGCGAACGTACTCAAGGGCGACGGAAAATGGGCCGGCTGGTCGCCGACCTGGATGCTCGGTCGTCGCATCTGGGGCAAACGCCTCGGAATCGTCGGCATGGGCCGCATCGGCACCGCGGTCGCGCGCCGCGCCAAGGCTTTCGGCCTGTCGATCCACTACCACAACCGCAAGCGGGTTTCGCCCGCGGTCGAGGAAGAACTCGAGGCGACCTACTGGGAAAGCCTCGACCAGATGCTGGCGCGCATGGACATCATCTCGGTCAACTGCCCGTCGACGCCGGCCACCTATCATCTGCTCTCGGCGCGCCGCCTCGCGCTGATGCAGCCGTCCGCCTATGTTGTCAACATCGCGCGCGGCGAGATCATCGACGAGGATGCGCTGATCAAGATGATCGAGCAGGGCAAGCTTGCCGGCGCCGGCCTCGACGTCTTCGCGCATGAGCCGGCGGTCAATCCGAAGCTGGTCAAGCTGGCCGGCAAGGGCAAGGTCGTCATCCTGCCGCATATGGGCTCGGCGACGCTCGAAGGCCGCATCGACATGGGCGAGAAGGTGATCATCAACATCCGCACCTTCTTCGACGGGCATCGCCCGCCGGACCGGGTGCTGCCTATCAGGGGATAGCGGACACCCGACCGTCGGCGGCGACTTCGATTTGGGCGTCGCGAAATGGTGCGAACCGATCTCGGTCCAGCCGCACCGCTATCGGTGTCTCCCAGCCCATTTCCCTTGCGACGATCAGCCCGAGCAACAGGATGGCGTCCGGCTGGTGCAGGACGAGAGCCGCCGGGGCATGGCCGTTGTGAGCGAGTTCCAGCAACACCGCGGAGGCCGAAGAAGAACCGATCGTGCCGGGCAGGAACAGCACCTTTCCTGCGATGCACCGACCGTGCTGAGGATGCCGCACGTCGGCTATGCGGCCGGCCTTGGGATCCACACCGCCCCAGAAGCTGATCGGCGCGTCGAGGATGAGCGCTTCGCCCGTCCCGCCGCTTCCGGCGACGAGCACCTCGGCCTGCAGGGCGGTCACAGCGCCATCTCCGTCAGCGACGGCTTACCGGCAACAGCGCTTTCGACGCAGTCGGAAAGCGAGCCATAGAGAACCGAATAGCCGGTGTTGCCGGGCGCGTAGTGCGCGAACTTGCCCGAATTTGTCATCAGCACGCCGGTAATGTTCTCCGGCATGATCGGCGTGACGACTACGCAGGTATCGGCGACGATGGTGACGCCGGAAGCCTCCAGCGCCGCCCGCCCGCCGCGTCGTTCCAATTCCGCCAATACATGCCGACCGGTACAGGCATAGAACGGCACGGCAAGTCGTCGCCCGCCGATCAGCCGCTCGAGTTCCGCGAATTCGCGCGGCGACAGATGCGGACTGCCGATCGCCACGGCGTCGATCGCGGCCGGAAGTTCAGCGGTCGACAGACGTCGTTGGGCATCGGCAGCCATCTCGCGCGTCACCTTGATTGTGCGCGTCGGTTTGCCGAAACCAAGAGCCGTATCGAGATCGGGCGCTTCCGGGGTGACGCCTGCGACATGGAACAGGCCGACCGCTCCCGACGAAGCAGCGGCGGCACCGAAAGCCTTGAGCGCGTCTTCTCCAGGATGCGCCGTGATGCCCGCCACGACGCCGACATCGTCGCCGGCCTCGCGACCATATAGACTGCCCAGCACCGGCCAGGCGATCTCGGACGCGAGAAAATCCGCAGGCAGGGCGCCGACGTCGAAGACGAATGTGGCGATCCGGTTCTCGGGCCGGTGCAGTCCGTAGTCGGGCGCGACGCCGGCAATCGCGCAGGCGATGTCGAGGAAGTCGCCATAGCGGTTGGTGCGCGCGCCGAGCACCGAGTTGCAGAACACCACGGCATTGGACTCGCCCCAGGCGACATCACTGCCCCGCAATGGCCGGTGGCCGGCCTGATAGGGCGTGCAGGTCCAGCTAGGTTCGCAGCCAAGCCCGCGATAGGCATCCATCATGCGCCGCGCCATTCCTGCCTCGCGGCCAGGCAGGCGGTTCTTTGAGCAGCCGGTAAGATCCAGTGCACCGACATTGAGCGTCGCGCGGACGGCAACCTTTGCCCCACCCGCGACAAGCCGCTCGGCGAATAGCGTGCCGGAATCGCCATGGTAGAGCGCGCCGTCGATATGCGCCGAGGCGATCGGAATCAGTCGCGGGGCGCCGAGCAGTTCCGCGGTCGCGACGACGATACGCATGGCCATCGCCCGGCCGTCGCCGCCTGCGGCGGTCGCGCGTTCTGCGTCAGTGAGCTCGAGCGCCAATCAGGCCGCCCGTTTCTTCGAATAGCGGATGACGTCAAATCGGGCGCCGAGCGCATCGTAGAGCAGCAGCCGGCCGACCAGCGGTTCTCCGGCGCCCGTGATCAGCTTGATCACCTCCATCGCCTGCAACGTGCCGATCATGCCGGTCAGCGCGCCGAGCACGCCGGCCTGCGCGCAGCTCGGCACCATGCCGGGCGGCGGCGGCGCCTCGTAGAGATCCCGATAGGACGGATTGGGTCGTCCGTCCGCCGCCAGTTCGAAGGGCTTCAGTACGGTGACCGACCCGTCGAAGCGGCCAACGGCGCCGGTCACCAGCGGCAGCCTCGCCGCCGCGCAGGCATCCGCCAGCAGATAGCGCGTGTTGAAATTGTCCGAGCCGTCGACGACGATGTCGTAACGGGCAATGAGCGTATCGATGTTGCCTGCGTCCAGCCGGAATGCATGCGTCTCAACGCGGACATGCGGATTGACGCGGCCAAGGCTCGCCGCCGCGCTGGCGACCTTGGCCTGACCGACCGCCCCCGTGTCGTGGATGACCTGCCGCTGCAGGTTGGATAGCGACACCGTGTCGTCGTCGACGATGCCGAGCGTTCCGACGCCCGCCGCCGCCAGGTAAAGCAGCACGGGCGCGCCGAGACCGCCGGCGCCGATCACCAATACGCGCGCGCGCTTCAGCCTCTGCTGGCCGGCTCCGCCGATCTCCGACAGCACGATATGGCGCGCGTAGCGTTCCAGTTCGTCGTCGGACAGGGGAGGGGCAGCGGTCATGACGGGATGTTAGAGCCACGCGCGGAAATCGGCAATTCCGAAACCGGCAGCCTCCTCACAGGCTGCCGACCTTGCCGTGCGCCACGGCGAGGAACTGCGCCCGGCCGGCGACGCTGGAAAACAACGCTGCGTCCGTGCCCGTCATCAAGGTCTGGCCGCCGAGCTCGCCTAGAATGCCGAACAGCGCCGCCCGCCTGCCTTCGTCCAGATGGGCTGCGATCTCGTCGAGCAGCAGGATCGGCGTCAGGCCGGAAATCTCCGCCGTCAGCCGCGCATGCGCCAGCGTCATGCCTATCAGCAGCGCCTTCTGTTCCCCGGTCGAGCAGAATTCGGCCGCCATGTCCTTCGGCCGGTGACGCACCAGCAGGTCCGAGCGATGCGGTCCGGAGAGCGTGCGCCCCGCCGCGCGGTCGCGGCCGCGTTCGTCGGCCAGCGCGCGGAGAAAACCCTCCTCGATATCGACGGCCGCCCGGTCGCCAAACTGGCTCTCCAGAAGCCCGTCGATGGCGATGTCGGCCTTTGGGAAGGGGCCGTCGTCGGGCAGCTTCTCGATCATCCGCTTCATCAGCCGGACCACCTCGTCGCGTGCCGCGGCGATCGCCACGCCCGTCTCGGCCATCTGTACCTCGATCGCCTCAAACCAGCGCGTGTCGCGCGACTCCTCGGCGAGCAGCCGGTTGCGGCCGCGCATCGCCTTCTCGTAGTCGAGCGCACGCCGTCCATGCGCCGGGTCGATGGCGAGCACCAGGCGGTCGAGAAAGCGGCGCCGGTCGGCCGCCGGTCCGGTGAACAGCGCATCCATAGCGGGCGTCAGCCAGACTACCCGCAGCCATTGCATCAAGTCGTCGGCGGCGGCTGGTGCGCCGTTGATACGCACCTTGCGCCCGCCCTCGGCGTCCGGGCCGGGTCCGGAGGTGCCGGTGCCGATCTCGCAGGCGCCCGCACTGCCGTCGAGCGTTGCGTGAATGGCGAAACCGCCGCCTCCGGTTTGTCGCGGCATGTCGGCATAGGCGGCGCGTCTGAGACCCCGACCCGGCGTCAGCAGCGAGACGGCTTCGAGCAGATTGGTCTTGCCCGCGCCGTTTTCGCCGGTCAGCACGACAAGTCCAGGCGCGAGCGCAATGTCGGCCAATTCATAGTTGCGGAAATTGACGATCTTCAGCCGCGCGACGAAGACCTGGCTCGGACGTCCGGCCTCTCCGCCATCCGGAGCCGGAATGCTAGACACGCATCGGCATCAGGACGTAGAGCGCATGCGCGTCGCTGGCGTCCTGGATCAGCGTCGGGGCGCCGGCGTCAGCCAGCATGAAACGAGCCTCGCTGCCGGTCAGTTGCGCCGCGACATCGAGCAGATAGCGCGCATTGAACCCGATCTCGATCGGGTCCGAGCTGTAATCGGCCGGGATCTCTTCCGTGGCGCTGCCCGAGTCCGGATTGTTGACGGCAAGCGTCACCTGGCCGTCGGCGATCGTCATTTTCACGGCCCGCCCGCGCTCGGATGAGATCGTCGAGACGCGATCGACCGCCTGGGCGAAGCTCTGGCGGTCGATGACGAGCAGCTTGTCGTTACCGGTCGGGATAACCCGTTGATAGTCGGGGAACGTCCCGTCGATCAGCTTGGAGGTCAGCACCACGCTGCCGATCGTGAAGCGGATCTTGGTGTCGGAGAGCTCGACGGTCACGGCCACGTCGGGATTGTCGACGAGCTTCTGCAACTCGCTGACGGTCTTGCGTGGGATGATGATGCCGGGCATGCCTTCGGAGCCCGCCGGAGCGTCGGTCTCGGCGCGCGCCAGCCGGTGACCGTCTGTCGCGACCGAGCGCAACTTGAGCGTGCCGCCGCTCTCGATCGTGTGCAGATAGATGCCGTTCAGGTAATAGCGCGTTTCCTCCGTCGAAATGGCGAACTGCGTCTTGTCGATGAGGTGCTTCAGCACGGACGATTCCATGCGGAAGATATGCGAGAACGATCCGGCCGAGAGTTCGGGGAAGTCGGACTGCGGCAGACACTGCAGGCGGAAACTGGCGCGGCCGGAAACCACCGTCATCGAATTGCCGTCGTCGGCCATTTTCAGCATGACCTCCGCGCCATCCGGCAGCTTGCGCACGATGTCGTAGAGCAGATGCGCCGGCACCGTCGTCGCACCCGTCCGCTCGACCTGGGCCGCCGTCGCCTCGGTCATCTCCAGGTCGAGATCGGTCGCCTTCATCTCGAGGCTGGCGCCATCGGCCTTCAGGAGCACGTTCGACAGGATCGGGATCGTGTTGCGACGTTCCACGACGCGATGAACGTGGTTCAGCGACTTCAGGAGATTGGCACGTTCGAGAGTTACACGCATGACCCGGTCTCGTTTCAGTGAAGGCAGCGGACGCGGGCGACGGACGCCCACGCGGACACGCCCGGAAAAGGGCAGGATTCGCTAGCAAACTGACAGGAAAACGCCGGCAAAGGCAAGCCCGCCGCGCTGTCGTGCAGGCAATCGGCGGGTATGCCTTGGGGAAAACGCCGGCCGCACTGCGGCGGCCGGCGAGACACCATGCCGAAGCGTTGGTCAGGCCTGGTCGTTGATCAGCCGGCGGAGCAGTTCGAGTTCCTGCGCCAGTGTCGTGTCGCTGTTCGACAAGCCTTCGATCTTGCGCACCGCGTGCAATACCGTCGTGTGATCGCGACCTCCGAAACGGCGTCCGATCTCGGGCAGGGAGCGCGGCGTCAACACCTTCGACAGAAACATCGCCACCTGGCGCGGCTTGACGATCGTGCGCGTACGCCGGTTGGAGAGGAGCTCGGTTTTCGATACGTTGTAGTGGCGCGCCACGATGCGCTGGATGTCCTCGATGCGCACCCGCTTGGGCTCGCCCGAGCGGTAGATATGGCCGAGCAGTTCGTCGATCCGTTCCAGTGTGATTTGCGGCTCGAAGGACTGCCGGAAGATCAGCTGGTTGAACGCACCCTCGAGCTCGCGGCCGCTGCCGGTGACCGTGCGGGCGACATGCTCGAGGATTTCGTCCGGGATCGCCAACGACTGGTCTTCCGCCATCGACGCGGCCAGCCGCTGCTGCAGCATGGACAGCCGCATCTGGTAGTCGGGCGCAGCCATTTCGAGAGCGACGCCGCCGTTCAACCGCGAACGGACGCGTGGCTCGAGCGATTCCAGCTCAGAGGGCGGCCGGTCGGCGGCCACCACCACCTGCTTGGCGCTATCGAGCAGCATGTTGATCAGGTGGCAGAACTCGTTCTGGATCGACTTGCCCTGCAAGAACTGCATGTCGTCGATAATCAAGAGGTCGATGTCACGCAGCTGTTCTTTCAGCGTCAGAGCGTTGTTATCGCGGATCGCTGTGGCGAAGCGCCACATGAAGTATTCGGCCGTCAGGTAGACGACGCGCGATTTCGGATTGGTCTTGAGAGCCTCGGCGGCGATCGCCTGCAGCAGATGCGTCTTGCCAAGTCCGACAGAGGCGTGGATGAACAGTGGATTGAAGCGCACGGAGCCCGGACCGGCCTCCGCCACGGTTTTCGCAGCCGCATAGGCGACGCGGTTGGACGCGCCGTCGATGAAGGACTGGAAGGTATAGCGCGCGTCGAGCGGCGAGCCGAGCGAACCCGGTCGCGGATCATGCTCGGTGAACACGGTGCGGATCGCGCCATTACGCTCGATCTTCGGTCCAGCCAGCATGCCCGAGGCAAGCGCGGTTTCGGACTGGCGCGACGTCTTCTTCAGGCCGGGCTCGGCAGCCTCGGGAACCGTCGCGCCGTGCCGGACCGGGCTTCGCACGACGATCTCCACCTTCAGCGCCGTCGGATCCTGGTCGCGCCAAAGCTCGGCGATCATGTCGAGGTAATGGCCGTTGATCCAGGACCGGAGAAACGCCGTCGGCACAGAAAGTCGAACCAGGCCTTTCGACATCTCGGCCAGCTTCATCCGACCGAACCAGCTCGAGTAGACGTCGTGCCCGACGCGCGCCTTGAGCTGCGCCTTGACCCGTTCGAAGTTCGCCGAACCGCTGATTGCGCCCGGTAAATCGCAGTCCGTGTCCCGCAAGGGCACGCGCATGCCCGTCGCCGTAATCGGGATACCCGCTTCAACCCCCATCGCAATGCCGCTTTGCATAGTCGTCTTCCTCGTTCTGTCGACCATTCGCTTGCCTTCTGATGCAGGTCCCCGTCAGACCGGCATCTGCCCCGCATTTCTGTTAGCGGGCCGCTCTTTGGCCGGCTCCGCGTCCGCAACGTCTTTCCGGAAGCTTGCGCCCCCTAGTCTCATCCAGACACAACTCCGCGATATCCGGCAAAACGCCAGACCGCAGGCCCCGATCCCTGGAATGAAGGACAGCAGTTTCCCGCCGCCACGAGAGACATAAACGCCGTCTTCGCGAACTTTGTCCGCGAACGAAAATGCGTAATGTTTTTGACTTAAACGAGCCGCACGCCCGCTCTCTCGATAACCGGACAATACAAAAAACGCGGGCGGCAGGGCAAGGGCGAAGGTAAAGGTTTATTAATGCCTGAAGGGGTCGAAAGGCCTTGACTCGGCATCGCGAGGCGGGCGCCTTTCCACTAAACTGTTTTGAATCAAACCCTTTTCCACAGGGCCATTTTGGCCCCCCCCAACATTAAAAAATGTCAAAAAAAGCGCTTGACACTCATTTGCCGCGCACACACTGCGGCTGCCGTGGACAAGCTGTGGATATCCTCGGATAAGCATCTGAATTATTTGAGTTAATATTGACAGGCGACTCGCTGCGGCGGAGCCGACATGGGGAGCGCTTGCGGCCCGGTGAAGGCCGACGCCGGCAAATAAAGCCGGTTGCGCAACGGAACCAAGACCTTACCGGAAGCAATTCGGCGGCAAATAAAAAAACCCGGCGCAAAACGCCGGGTCATCAGGTCGGAAATTGGATGCTGGAAGCTAGGCGGAGAGCGCCTTGACGCGCTGTGCGAGTCGCGAAACCTTGCGGGACGCTGTGTTGGCATGCAGTACGCCTTTGGAGGCTGCGCGCATCAATTCAGGCTGCGCCGCAGTGAACGCCGCCTTGGCCGCCGACTGGTCGCCGGACGCCAGGGCTTCTTCGACCTTGCGGATGAACGACCGCACGCGCGAACGGCGGTTCTTGTTCACTGCGGCCCGCCGGGCGATCTTACGGGTTGCCTTCTTGGCCGAAGACGTATTGGCCATGGTGATTCCTCTTTCCGGTTCCGCAAAGTCCCGGCTGTTGCCAGGGACATGCCAAAAATGATCGGGCGGCCGTTGGGCCGCCTCAGGTGTGGCGGCTTATAATCGAGCTTTTCCGGTGCGTCAACGATCTACGGCGCGCAAAAGGCTCCGCGGCGCGGATCGTCACCGATTGCGGAACTCCGCCGGACGTTTCTCCGAAAACGCCGCCATGCCTTCCTTCTGATCGTCGAGCGCGAACATCGAATGGAAAACCCGCCGTTCGAAACGCAGTCCCTCGGTGAGCGTCGTTTCGTAGGATCGGTTGACCGCCTCCTTGGTCATCATCACGGCCGGAAGCGAGAAGGCGGCGATCTTGGCGGCCGCCTTGAAGGTTTCGTCGAGGAGGTCTGCCGCCGGCACCACGCGCGAGACCAATCCCGACCGTTCGGCCTCGGCCGCGTCCATCATTCGTCCGGTCAGGCACATGTCCATCGCCTTCGACTTTCCGACAAAGCGTGTCAGCCGCTGCGAGCCGCCCATGCCCGGCATGATGCCGAGCGTGATTTCGGGCTGGCCGAACTTGGCGCTGTCTGCGGCGATGATGAAGTCGCACATCATGGCGAGTTCGCAGCCGCCGCCGAGGGCGTAACCGGAAACCGCGGCGATGATCGGCTTGCGGATGCGCGTCATCGCGTCCCAACCGGCGAAGAAGTCCCCAAGGTAGACCTCGATGTAGGTTTTCGACTGCATCTCGCGGATGTCGGCGCCCGCTGCAAACGCCTTATCCGACCCCGTGATGACGATCGCGCCGATCGCCGGATCGGCCTCAAACGCCTGCAGGGCGTCGACGACGTCCTTCAGCATCGTGGTGTTCAGCGCATTGAGCGCCTTCGGACGATTGAGCGTGATCAGCCCGACCTTGTCGCGCGTCTCGACGAGAATTGTCTCATAGGCCATGGCACCCTCCGTTCGCCGTCCTGCGTCCGACGAGGGTTAGCCTAATGCTGGCAGGACGGGCAATAGAAAGTCGACCGCCCGGATTGCACGATCCGCTTGATGGTGCCGCCGCAGCCCGCGCGTCGGCAAGGCCCGCCCTCACGGCCATAGACCGAAAACGAATGCTGGAAGTAGCCGAGCGAGCCGTCGGCGTGGACATAGTCGCGCAATGAGGACCCGCCAGCCGCGATCGCGTCGGCAATCACCTCCCGCACGGACGTCGCCAGCCTTGCCGCGCGAGCGCCGGGACGCCCCGGAGCCCCGGCTATCGAGCCGGCCAGACGGCGCGGCGACAGGCCGGCGCGCCATAGCGCCTCCGAGACGTAGATGTTGCCGAGACCCGCAATCAGCCTCTGGTCGAGGAGAGCCGCCTTGAGGGGGGTCATCTTGTCGCGAAAGAGGGCCGCGAGGGTCTCTCCGTCCAGCCGGTTCCCCGTCGGCTCGACGCCCAGCCCGGCAAGCAGCTTGTGCTGGTCGAGCAGGCCCGGCTCGGCGAACAGCATGAAGCCGAAGCGTCGCGGATCGTTGAAGACGACGCGATTCTGCGTGCCGAGGGGCGATCGTAGATGAAACGTCACATGGTCGTGCGCCCTGTCCTTCGAGCGCTCGGCGTGGAACGCGCCGGGGATTGACTCCTCCCCGCCTGCGTCGATCCGGTAAGAGCCGGACATGCCGAGATGGCTGATCAGCACAAGCCCGTCATCGAGATGCAGGGTGAGGTATTTCGCGCGCCTGCCGAGCGCGGTTACGCGACGCCCGGTCAGGCGCTCGACGAAGGATGCCGGAAACGGAAATCGCAGATCTGGCCGGCGCTGCTCGACCCGCTCGATCGTCGATCCCTCGAAGACCGGCTGAAGGCCGCGCCGTACCGTCTCGACCTCTGGAAGCTCAGGCATCGCCGCCGAGCAGATGTCTGAACGAGGTTCCGTGCCGTCCGGGCGCCAGGCCGAGATGGGCCGCCACCGTCTCGCCGATATCGGCGAAGGTCTTGCGCAGGCCGACCGCGGCCGGGGTCAGATCCGGGCCGGTGCCGAAGATCGGCACGCATTCGCGCGTGTGATCGGTGCCCCGCCAGGATGGATCGCAGCCGTGATCGGCGGTTATCAAGAGGAGATCGCCTCGCCTGAGCTTGGCGATCGCCTCCGGCAGACGCCGGTCGAACTGCTCCAGCGCGTCCGCGTAACCCGGAATGTCGCGCCGGTGTCCGAAATTCATGTCGAAATCGACGAAGTTGGCAAAAACGAGATCGCCATCGCGCGTATCGTCCATGGCGCCCAGCGTGGCGTCGAAGAGCGCCATGTTGCCGGCCGCCTTGCGCGTCTCCGAAATGCCCTGATGGGCGAAAATGTCGCCGATCTTGCCGATGCCGATGACGCGGCTGCCGCGTGCCACCAGGCGGTCGGCGAGCGTCGGCTCCGGCGGCAGCACCGCATAGTCGCGCCGGTTGGAGGTACGCACGAAAGTCGCCGCCGTTTCGCCGATGAAAGGCCGCGCGATGACGCGGCCGATGACCAGCGGATCGACCAGGCGCCGGACGATCAGGCACAGTTCGTAGAGCCGCTCGAGACCGAAATGCGTTTCGTGCGCGGCGATCTGGAACACCGAGTCCCCCGACGTGTAGCAGATCGGCTTGCCGCTCCTGATGTGCTCCTCGCCGAGTTCTGCGATGATTTCGGTGCCCGACGCATGACGGTCGCCGAGAATGCCGGGCAGTCCGGCCTCACGCACGATCGCCGCAGTCAGGTCGGCCGGAAAGGTCGGAATGGTGTGCGGGAAATAGCCCCATTTGAACGGCACAGGAACGCCGGCGATCTCCCAATGGCCGGACGGCGTGTCCTTGCCGTCGGATACTTCCTGCGCCGCGCCGTAAAATCCCGCCGGCGAGGCGACCGCCTCGATTCCCGCCGGCAGTACCCCCGTCGCCGTGCGCGCGGCTTCGCCGAGGCCGAGCGCAATCATGTTGGGGATGGCGAGCGGACCTGCGCGCAAGCCGGCCTGGTCGCCCTTGCCCACCGCACAGGCGGCTGCAATATGGCCGAACGTGTCGGCGCCCTCGTCACCGAATGCGGCGGCATCCGGTGCCCCGCCGATTCCGAAGGAGTCGAGGACGAAGAGAAAGGCGCGTGCCATGATGTGCCTGCGGATCGGGTGGATTGAACTCCGATCGACAGATAGGATTGAATGGAGCTGATGGCAATCGGACGCCTCCTGGCCGCATCGTTTGTCGCCGTGCTGGGGCTGGCGATCTTGCCGGCCAGAGCCGGCTGGCGGGAGGATCTCGGCACGTTCCGCATCGGCATGGTGGCGGCGCCCGGCTCCGGCCCGGTGATCGAAGGAGCCGCCGCCGTTCGCAACGCCTACGCGACCGCGCTGGCCATGCCCGTCGAGATATTCGTGGCGCGCGACTATGGGGCGCTGATCGACGCGCAGGCGAGTTCGCGCATCGAATATGCGATCCACTCGTCGAGTTCCTACGCTGCCGCGTTTCGCATGTGCGGTTGCGTCGAACCGCTGGTCGCCCCCGTCTCGGAGGATGGCTCGCAAGGAATACGCTCGGTGCTGATCGCGCGCGCCGGTGGTCCCGGATCCACTGCCGACCTTTCGACCGCCAGAATCGCTTTCGGTCCGCGCGATTCGACCGCCAGCTACCGCCTTCCGCTCGCCGAACTGGCGCCGCGCGGCGATCCGCTGACAGGTGCCGAGCCGTTTCTGGTCGGCG
>JAUYMV010000251.1 GCA_030698645.1 Mesorhizobium sp. | reverse complement strand
GGTGAAAGCCACGTCGAACGTGTGGTCCTCATAGGGAAGGATGGTTCCGGTGTAATACCGGTAGTCAACGTGCGGATTTCGCCGCCGTGCTTCCGCGAGGCTGGAGTCGGAGACGTCCGTGCCGGAGATCGAGCCGACCCTGTCGATCAACAGCGGATGATAGTTGCCGATACCGCACCCGATATCCAGGACGGCGGCCTGCCGTGAACTCCCATGGTGAGCAGTGATGATGTCGAGCAGGTAGGAAGCCTTGACCGCGGCAAAGAAATCCACCTTGAGGCCGGAAAACGCGATCGACTCGTTGACGGCCTGATCATAGGCGTCGCTGTAGGAGTCGAACTCGGCCTCGACCTTCTTGTCCTCGGTCAATCTTCATCTCCAGGCCGGCCATTTCGCGGGGTAACAGGGGCACGTCGGGGTCTCAAGGCAACCAGGCGCGGCCGACCATTGTGCACGATGTGTTGCAGTTCACCGAAGTCCGATCGCACAGAAACGCGGTCGTGCAGTGATCGTTTGCAGTACTACGCGAGCACCGGAGGAGCAAGTAGCGCGAGGCCGCGTAGCGAAAGCGCGCTGGGCAAGATAGGATGCCGCCACGCGTGGCATTCGGCAGGCCGGGGCGGCCGGGCGTTGGCGGTCGCGCCAGGCAGGAGAGGGTAACGTATCGAACTTGGCACACGCGCTCGTCCCCAAACGCATGGTCGACGTGGTGCTTGCGTCCGCCGGAATATGTCTGGCCGCGCCGTTGATCGCCTTCGCGGCCCTGGCGGTGCGCTTGACGTCCCGCGGACCCGCCATCTTCGTCCAGACCAGGGTCGGCAGGCATGAAATGCCGTTTCGCTGCCTGAAGCTGCGCACGATGTGGAGCGACACCGGATCGGTGCCGACGCACGAAGCGCCGGGCTCGGCGATCACGCCGGTCGGCCGCGTGCTGCGGCGCGCGAAGATCGACGAACTGCCGCAACTGTGGAACGTCCTGGTCGGCGAGATGAGCATGGTCGGCCCGCGCCCCTGTCTGCCGACCCAGAGCGCGCTCATCGAAGCGCGGCGGCGCGGCGACGTGTTTTCCGTTCGCCCGGGAATCACCGGTCTTGCCCAGGTGCGCGGCATCGACATGTCTATCCCGGCTCTCTGCGCCGCAAGCGATTCGGAATATGTCGCGAAAGCCGGATTGCGCTGCGACCTGCATATCATCGCCGCGACGGTTCTTCCTGGAATTACACCGCCCTGAACGCCGATGCCGCGGCGGCGAGGCCAGGCCGGCTGTCCGGACACGGCGTCCAGCCTTCCGCGATCAGCGCCGACGAATCGCAAATCTGCGTCGCCGCGAGACTGTCCCAGATCGCGGCTTTTCCGAGCAGCGAGGCGCCCGCGCGGAGGACCGTGACTGGAACCGGGAATAGCCAGGGCGAGCGCGCAAATCCCTGCCGGAACGCGCCGACGATGTCCGCGATCGTCACCGGAAAGGCATCTCCCGCCACATAGATCCGGCCCGATGGTAGGGCGACCGTCAGGAGTGACAGGACGGCGTCGCCGACCGCATCGGCCGCGACCAGGGTGCGCCGACCCGAAATGCCGGCGAGCGGCAGCGGCACGGGCAGGCGCGCGAGGCGCATGAGCGAGGCGAGATTGCCGCGCATCCCGGCGCCGTATGCGGGCGGCAGCCGCAGGATGAGGGGCTGCGATCCGCCGTGGCGCAGCGCCGCGAGCACCGCCTGCTCTCCCGCGAGCTTGGACCGTCCATAGGCGCAGGCCGGCCGCGCCTCGGTGCTGGCGTCGATGATCGCGCTTTCGCCGGCGCCGACGACCGCGCGGGTCGACGAAAGGAACACGACGCGCTGAACGCCTTCGGCCTTGGCCGCCTCGGCCAGCCGCGCCGGAAGTTCGGCGTTGCTTGACATCAGGCCGGCTTCGTTGACCGGACCGGCATCGGTATTCAGCGCCGCGCAATGCACGACATGCGTCGCGTCCCGCAGCCCCGCGCGGAAATCCCCAAGCGGAGCCTCGAGACCCGGAAGGCGCACGTCACCGGGCCAATCGGCCCGGGGATGGCGCGTCATGGTCCGAATCCCGAAGCCCGCCTCGGCAAGGCGCGCGGCGATGCGACGGCCGAGAAAACCTCCGGCGCCCGTCACGACCACGAGCCTCCCTTCGCCGGATCGGTTGGTGGAAACGGAAGGGGCTATCTTGCGGCTCCATTTTTCGGGGAAGGCGTATGCGGTGAGAGGAGAGTTCGCAATCGACCCGCAGCCGGACCGCCTGGCGACTCACCGGTTCGCGAAATCGAACAGCAGGCGCCGCACCGCTTCCTTGTCTCGCGTCGCGAGCAGCACCGAGAGCTTGTCGATCATGGCCGGAACGTCATCCACGGCGCGTGTGAAGCTCTTGGCCCTCAGGATCTTGGGATGCGCCGTCGTAACGACGCCCGCCGGATCGTAGAACAGCTCCTCCTGCAGCTTCTCGCCCGGCCTCGCCCCGATTTCGACGATTTCGATGTCGCCGTTTTCATTCGTCGCGTTGCGCAATGTCAAACCAGCGAGGGCAATCAGGTCTTCGGCAAGGTCGCGGATGCGGATCGGCCCACCCATGTCCAGCATCAGGATGTCGCCGCTTTCCGACAGCGCGCTCGACTGCACGATCAGTTCGGCCGCTTCGCGGACCGACATGAAATAGCGCGTCATTTCATTGTGGGTGATCGTGATCGGGCCGCCCTTTGCAATTTGCTCGCGAAACAGCGGCACCACAGAGCCGCTCGATCCGATCACGTTGCCGAAGCGGACGGACGCAAAGTTCCGCTTCGGCCCGCCGGGGCTGGGCTTCGTTCCGTAATAGCGCACGATGAGCTCCGACCATCGTTTCGTCGCCCCCATGACGCTGGTCGGGCGCACCGCCTTGTCGGAGGATATCAGGATCAGGTTCGGCACATTGAGCCGATGCGCGGCGCCGACCAGCACATGCGTGCCCATGACATTGTTTCGCACGCCTTCCAGCACGTTGTCCTCGACGAGCGCGACATGCTTGAACGCGGCGCAGTGATAGATCGTATCGGGCGAGATGCTGGCCAACATGCAGTCGACGAAGTTAGCGTCGGCGACCGATCCGAGCAGCGCGACGATCGGGAAATCGGCGATCGCCCTCAGTTCACGCGATATCTGATAGAGTCCGTGCTCGCTAAGCTCGACGAGGACCAGTTTCGCCGGCGCAAGGCCGACGATGGTCCGGCAGACTTCCGAGCCGATCGAGCCGGCGGCCCCGGTGACGAGAACGACGCGACCCTGCACGGTCGACCGCAGCAGTTTCGGATCGGCGGGCACCTGCGAACGGCCGAGCAGGTCGTCGATGTCGATATCCCTGATATAGCTGACGAGATACTTCCCATCGGCCAGGTCCGCGATCGCCGGGAGAATGCGGATCTTGACCGGCAGGGTCTTGAGCTGCGCAACGAAATTGCGCCTATCTTCGGAGTTCGGCGAAGA
>JAUYMV010000250.1 GCA_030698645.1 Mesorhizobium sp. | reverse complement strand
TGCCGCGCGCCTTCAGTTCCTGGCAGGCGCGCACGTCGATCGGCTCCTGGCAGCGTCCGCCGGTCGTCGGTTCCGTGCAGCGGCTCGGCTTGTAGCTGTCGCCGACGCCGTCGGAGACGAAGAACACGATCTTCTGGCGCTGGCTGCTGCTCTCGCCATTGCCGGGCGCGTCGATACGGGCGTTGAGCGCCGCCATCGTCGTGTCGTAGTCGGTCTGCTGGTCGTTGTTGTAGTTCTGGTGCGGAATGGTCATCAGGTCGATCGCGTTGGCATTGGCCTTCACCATGTCCATGTTCGTCGTCAGCGGCGAGATCTCGGTCAGATGCATCGCGGTGGCCGCCGCGCCGAACGTATAGACGCCCATGCGGAACTGGTTGGCGTATTTGCGTGTCGCCTTGGCCGTCTCGGTGAGCTGCTGCGTCGCCTGACGCACCACGTCGATGCGCATGGTCACGCCGAGCGACTTCGCCAGATGGTAGTAGTTGTTCGCCCTCGACAGATCGTGGCACGCGAACGCGCATTGGTCCGGCGTGTTCGCCACCATGGTCGCGACGTCGGTCGGCGTCGCTCCGACGCCCATCGAGGGCGTGTTGTCGAGCAGCAGGTAGAAATCCATGAACGGCGCCGTGCGCATCTGCGCCGTCGCCGCGCCCGTCACCGTGACATGGTCATGCCCGAACAGGCTCATGAACGGCATTGGCACGTTCGCGGTGAATTCGACCCTCGACGCGATTGCCGTGCCTGTGCGCACGACTTCGGCATCGATTTCTGTCAGCTGCAGCGCCGGCTTGCCGACCAGATAGCCGTTGAAGAGATTGATGGCGTCGACGCGGCCGTCGGCGATCGGGCCGTCGCCGGACATCAGGGCCGCCGCCTTCAGCGCGGGCGCGCCGTCGGCGATCGAACCGACGGCCGCGGCGTCCGCGGCGCCATAGAGCTGCGAGCGGATCAGCGAGGCATAGCTGTAGTCGACCGCAAGTCCGACACTGCCCAGCGCCGGCAGCAGCATGATCCCGAAAATTTGGCTGAAATTGCCGGACCGGTCCGCAAGCAGCGATCGAAATAGCCTCTTCATCACCGAAATCCACCCCTAGATTCAACCGCAATCTAGACGAAACGGCTTAAAACCGAGCAAACGCGCGTCGTAAACAAGTCGTCAATTGCGCGCCGCGCACTTTCGCGGTCTGCTGTTCGGAGTGGCCGGCCACCCGACATGTCACCTCCGGCCGTAGTCTGAAAGGATCGATCCGCCATGAGCTTCTTTCCCGGACGCGACCCGGAGCCCGGCGATGCCTTCGCCAGCGACCAGATCGAGCTGATGGTGATCCCGAACGCCAGGGACATTGGCGGTTTCGAGGTCCGCCGGGCCCTGCCGACGGCGAAACGCCGTCTGGTCGGCCCGTTCATCTTCTTCGACCGCATGGGCCCCGCCATCATGCGTGCCGGCCAGGCCATGGATGTCCGCCCGCACCCGCATATCGGGCTGGCGACGGTGACCTATCTGTTCGACGGCAGGATCCGCCACCGCGATTCGCTCGGCACCGAAATGGTCATCGCGCCGGGCGACGTGAACCTGATGACCGCGGGCCGGGGGATCGTGCATTCCGAGCGCACGCCCGAGGAACTGCGCGGCCAGCCGATGTCGATCTCCGGCCTGCAGACATGGCTGGCCTTGCCCGACGGCAAGGAGGAGGTCGCGCCGCTGTTCGAGAACACGGCCGCAGCCGGACTGCCGACCTTCGGCGCCGACGGCGTGTCCGGCAATGTCGTCATCGGCGGCTTCCAGGGACTGGCCTCGCCGGTGCGCGCGGCCTCCGAGACGCTCTACGTCTCCCTCAGGCTCGAGCCCGGCGCCCGCGTGCAGATTCCGGCCGACGCCGAGGAGCGCGCCATCTATGTGCTGGAGGGCGACGTTGTCATCGCCGGCGACCGGTTTCAGTCCGACCGGCTGCTGGTCTTCCGCCCGGGCGACGAGATCGTCGTCGCCTCGGAACGCGGCGCGCATGTCATGCTCTTCGGCGGCGCGTCGCTCGGCTCGAAGCGCTACATCTGGTGGAACTTCGTCTCGTCGTCGAAGGAACGCATCGAACAGGCCAAGGAAGAGTGGCGCACGGCGCGCTTCGACATCGTGCCGGGCGACGAGGAGGAGTATATCCCGCTGCCGGAAAACTGACCCGCCGCCCGGTGCGGCGCCGTCCCACGTTTACTTTCCCGGCTTCAATGCCTATGTCGACACAACCGGACCTGAAAAGCAGCCTGCCATCGTGACTTCGCCCGCCACCCCGCTCCTCGACAAAGCCCGCATTCCCTCGGACCTGCGCAAGCTTCCGGAATCCGACCTGCCGCAACTGGCCGTCGAACTGCGCAACGAGCTGATCGACGCCGTCTCGCAGACCGGCGGGCATCTCGGCGCCGGCCTCGGCGTCGTCGAGCTGACGATCGCGCTCCACTACGTCTTCGACACGCCGGCCGACCGCATCATCTGGGATGTCGGCCATCAGGCCTATCCGCATAAGATCCTGACCGGCCGGCGCGACCGCATCCGCACGCTGCGCCAGGAAAACGGCCTGTCCGGCTTCACCAGGCGCGCCGAGAGCGAATACGATCCGTTCGGCGCGGCGCATTCCTCGACCTCGATCTCGGCCGGCCTCGGCATGGCCGTCGCGCGCGACCTCAAGGGCGCCAAGAACAACGTCATCGCCGTCATCGGCGATGGCGCCATGTCGGCCGGCATGGCCTAAGACGCGATGAACAATGCGGGTGCGCTCGATGCCCGCCTGATCGTCATCCTCAACGACAACGACATGTCGATCGCCCACCCGACCGGCGCGATGAGCGCCTATCTGGCGCGGCTGGCGTCGGGCCGAACCTATCTGGGCCTGCGCGATTTCGGCAAGAAGCTGACCGCATATCTCGGCAAGCGCGCCGACCGCGCCATCACTCGCGCCGTCGAGCATGCGCGCGGCTATGTCACCGGTGGCACCATGTTCGAGGAACTCGGCTTCTTCCACATCGGCCCGATCGACGGCCACAATCTCGAGCACCTCATCCCTGTCCTGAAGAACGTCCGCGACAATGGCGACGGGCCGGTGCTGATCCACGTCATCACCAAGAAGGGCAAGGGCTATCCGCCGGCCGAGGAAGCCGAGGACAAGTACCACGGCGTCAACAGGTTCGACGTCATCACCGGCGCGCAGGCCAAGGCGCCTGCCAACGCGCCCGCCTATACGCGCGTCTTCGGCGAGAGCCTGATCGAGGAAGCCCGCCACGACGACCGCATCGTCGCCATCACCGCCGCCATGCCGACCGGCACCGGGCTCGACTTGTTCGGCGAGGTGTTTCCCACACGCACCTTCGACGTCGGCATCGCCGAGCAGCATGCCGTCACCTTCGCGGCCGGATTGGCGACCGAGGGATTCAAGCCGTTCGTGGCGATCTACTCGACCTTCCTGCAGCGCGCCTATGACCAGGTGGTCCACGACGTGGCGATCCAGAAGCTGCCGGTGCGCTTTCCCATCGACCGCGCCGGCTTTGTCGGCGCCGACGGCCCGACCCATTGCGGCGCCTTCGACACCACCTATCTGGCCACGCTGCCGGGATTCGTGGTGATGGCCGCCGCCGACGAGGCGGAACTGCGCCACATGGTGCGCACCGCCGCCGAATACGACGAAGGCCCGATCTCCTTCCGCTATCCGCGCGGCAACGGCGTCGGCGTCGACCTGCCGGCGCGCGGATCCGTGCTCGAGATCGGCAGGGGCCGCGTCCTGCGCGAGGGCACGAAGATCGCGCTGCTGTCGTTCGGCACGAGGCTCGCCGACTGCCTGCTCGCCGCCGAGGAACTCGACGCCGCCGGCCTGTCGACCACGGTCGCCGACGCGCGTTTCGCAAAGCCGCTCGACCACGATCTCGTGGGCCGCCTGGCGCGCAACCACGAGGTGCTGATCCTGGTCGAGGAAGGCGCCGTCGGCGGCTTCGGCAGCCATGTGCTGCAGTTCCTGTCGTCCGAGGGTCTTCTCGACCACGGGCTGAGGGTTCGCTCGCTGGTCCTGCCCGACGCCTTCACCGACCACGCCAAGCCGGAGAAGATGTATGCCGATGCCGGCCTCGACGCCGCCGGCATCGTGCGCACTGTGTTCGCCGCGCTCGGCAAGGACACCCGCGCCGCGCGCGCCTGACGCCGCCCCGATACTCTTGGCCAGTCGTCTGATTACCAATCGTTCACCTTGACTCTTGTGGCTTTGCTTACCCTGTCCTTTGGCCGTTTCTAAAGCCGTTGCTGGTAGAACAGCTCTCGGGACAGGGAGCGGCAAGAAACATGCAAACCACGCTTTTGGGGGCGCTTTCGCTTGCCCTCCTGACAGTGCCGGCAATCGCCGAGGGTCAGTACGACCGCTCGATCGAGGAGGCGGCGATCCGCATCGTCGCCGCCAAGATGGGCGACATCCGCGGCGGTTTTTCCGTCGATCAGCGGCCGGTCTTCGTATCGGCGATCGACAGAAGCGCGCCGACCCGGCTCTCCGCGCGGCGCGGCGAATGGCAGGACGGACTGGCTCTCGCCTCCGACCGCCGCGTCATCCGGCTCTCCTCGTTCTGATCATTCGCGATTTTCCGGGCCGCGAAGCCGCTTGCTTTCGGCGGGGTAACCCGCCAATGAAACGCCATGCCTTCCGTTCTCCGCTCAGACACGCGGTTGCGGCTTGACGAACTGCTCGTCGAGCGCGGCCTTTTCGCCAGCCGCTCGCGCGCCCGCGACGCGGTCCTGCGCGGCGCCGTCCGAGTGGCGGGCCAGCCGGAGACGAAGCCCGGCAAACCCGTCGACGCGACCGCCGAGATCGCCGTCGACGACCCGGCGCAGGCCTACGTTTCTCGCGCGGCGCTGAAGCTCGCCGCCGGCCTCGACCATTTCGGCATCGACATCGGCGGCGCCGTCGCGCTCGACATCGGCGCGTCGACCGGCGGCTTCACGCAGATCCTGCTCGAACGCGGCGCCGCGCATGTCATCGCGCTCGACGTCGGCCATGGCCAGTTGCACGCAAGCATCGCGAGTGACCCGCGCGTCGCGGCGCTCGAAGGCGTCAACGCCCGCGATATCACCCTCGCCACGCTCGGTGGCAGCCTGCCCAATCTCGTCGTCGCCGACGTCAGCTTCATCTCGCTCAGGCTGGCGCTGCCCGCCGCGCTCGATCTGGCCGCGCCGGGCGCGCGCGGCGTGTTCCTCGTCAAGCCGCAGTTCGAGGCTGGCCGCGAGGCGATCGGCAAGGGCGGCATCCTGCGCGACGCGTCGCTCGGCCCCGTCATTGCGCAGGGTCTGGCCGACTGGCTCGGCGCCCAGCCAGGCTGGCGCGCGCTCGGCTGGATCGCCTCGCCCATCGAGGGCGGCGACGGCAACCGCGAGTTCCTGCTCGCCGGGACGAAGGACCGATGACCGTCCGCCTCGAGATCACGCGCCTCGGCGCGCAGGGCGACGGCGTCGCCGAGACCGAACGCGGCCAGGTCTTCGTGCCATTTACGCTGCCAGGCGAGGTCGTCAACGCCGCGATCGAGCGCGAGCGCGGCACTCTGATGGCGCTGATTGAGCGCTCCGCCCTCCGCGTCGAGCCGCCCTGCCGGCATTTCGGCGAATGCGGCGGCTGTGTCGTCCAGCATCTGGAAGAGAGTGCCTATCGCGACTGGAAGCGCGGCCGCGCCGTCGAGGGCCTGCGCCGCGAGCGCGTCGAGTGCGAGGTCGGCGCGCTTGTTCCCTGCGCAGCTGACAGCCGCCGCCGCGTCGTGTTCAGTGCGCGCCGCTCGGACGCCGGCCTGGTGCTCGGCTATCACCGCATGCAGTCGTCCGACATCGTCGACATCTCGGAATGCCGCATCGCGCTGCCCGAGATCGTCGCGGCCCTGCCCAATCTGCGCGAACTGGCCGGCATCGTCTGCCAGACGACCAAGGCGTTCCACATCTCGGTGACGGCGACCGCGACCGGCCTCGACGTCGCCTTCCTCGACAGCGGCGCATTGTCGGAGGCGGGCCGGCGGCTCGCTGCCAACTTCGTCATCCGCGAGAAGATTGCGCGGCTGTCCATCGACGGCGAGATCGTCGTCGAGCCGCAGCGCCCGGTCATCCATTTCGGCGACGTGGCCGTGACGCCGCCGCCGGGCGGTTTCATCCAGGCGGTGAAATCGGCCGAGGAGGCGATGGTGGACCTCGTCACCGCGCATATGGGCAAGTCGAAGAAGGTGGCGGATCTCTTCGCCGGCTCGGGCGCGTTTTCGCTGCGCCTGGCGCGGCGCTCGGAAGTGCATGCCGTCGAGGGCGACGCGGCCGCGCTCGCCGCGCTCGATCGCGGTTTTCGTTTCGCCACCGGCCTCAAGCGCGTCACCCAGGAGAAGCGCGACCTGTTCCGCCGCCCGATGACCTTCAAGGAGTTGAACCTGTTCGACGGCGTGGTGTTCGATCCGCCGCGCGCCGGCGCGGAGGACCAGTCGATCCAGCTGGCCCGCTCCGACGTGCCGCTGGTCGCCGCGGTATCGTGCAACCCGACCACGCTGGCGCGCGACCTGCGCATCCTGATCGACGGCGGTTACACCTTGAAGAGCGTCACCCCGATCGACCAGTTCCTCTGGTCACCGCACGTCGAGGCGGTGGCGCTCCTGGAGAAGAAGCGCAAGCGGCGCTGAATTCAGTCGGCCCGTTCTGCGCCGACTCAGTCGGCCCGTTCTGCGCAAAAGTCAGTCGCCGGCGAGCAGCCGGTCGACGAAGGCCGGCACCAGTTCGGTCGCCGGGCCATACAGCGCTTCCGAAAAATCGTCGGACGACAGCGACGGCTCGAGATTGAGTTCGATCGTGCGGGCGCCGGCGCGCCGGGCGTCGTTGACGAACTGCGCCGCCGGATAGACGTTGCCCGACGTGCCGATGGCGACGAACAGCGTGGCGCTGGCGAGCCGCGCCTGGATCAGGTCCATGTGATACGGCACCTCGCCGAACCAGACGACGTCCGGCCGCATCCGGCCGGTGGCGCCGCAGGCGGGACAGACCGAGTTGACCGTCATGTCGCGCGGCCAGCGGCAGCGTCCGCCGCAGGCTTCGCACAGGGCCGACGCAAGTTCGCCATGCATGTGCACCAGCTTGCGCGAGCCCGCCGCCTCGTGAAGATCGTCGATGTTCTGCGTCACCAGCAGGAAGTCGCCCTTGAAATCGGCTTCGAGACGCGCCAGCGCATGATGCGCGGCGTTCGGATGCGCCCGCCCCATCGCCCGGCGGCGCTCATTGTAGAAGTCGAGCACTCTCGCCGGGTTGTGCGCGAACCCCTCCGGCGTGGCGAGCGCGCGATAGTCGACATGCGTCCACAGCCCATGCCGGTTGCGAAACTGCGGGATGCCCGATTCGACCGATACGCCGGCGCCGGTCAGGATGACGAGGGAGGGAGGGCGGGAGGATTTCATGCCACGGTGGCGTAAACCCTTCCGCGTAAAGTTGCGAGCGCGTCACGCCACCGCAGGGCACTATTGACGCCGCCAGAATTTGATCACATATTGATCAGGAGAAGTTCAAAAAGAGCGCAATTAATGACAGAGACCAATCTGCTCAAGACCGCTTCGACGATTTTTAGCGATGACGAAACGCCGTTCCTGTCGGCTAGGCGCGTCGCCGAACATCTGGGCGTCAGCATGACCGAACTCGCGGCGTTGACCGGCATGGCGCGCAACACGCTGTCGACGGCGGCGGGAACGCGCAAGGCCGACGCTGCGCTGAGCCCGATCGTCCGCATCCTGACCATGGCCGGCGAGATGGCCGGCGGCGAGCAGCGGGCAGCGATCTGGTTCAAGCATCAGCCGATCCCGGGCTGGGCCGGCAAGACCGCCTACGATCTCGTCGCGGAAGGCAAGTCGGGCAAGGTCCTAGCCTATCTTGAGGCGGTCCGCTCGGGCGTCTATGCCTGAGGTGGCCGTCCGGGCGCTGCTCCTCTGGCGCGCCTATGTTCCGCGATGGGCGTATCTGCCGTTGTCGGGAGAGGGCGCCGCACGATTCGGCGGCAGATGGAATCCGGTTGGCGCACCGACGATCTATGCCGCGCGGGAAATGTCCACCGCTTGGGCGGAATACAACCAGGGATTCGTGCAGCATCCCGCGTTGATCGCAAGTCTCGAACTCACCGGTGCACGGCTTGCCGACCTCACCGATCCTGCGGTGCTCGACGAACTTGGGCTGTCCGCAGCATTGCACGAATGCGAATGGCGCTATGCGCTGGACAAAGGCCAAATACCTCAGACGCACACTGTGCGCGATCGGCTGCTGGCGGACGGCATGCACGGTGTGATCTACCCGTCCGTCATGTCGCCGGGCGGCAGCTGCGTCGCGCTCTGGCGCTGGAACGAGGATGGCATCCGGCTCGGGGTGATCGATCCGGACGAAAGAATGCCGAAGTCGCCGGCATCCTGGCTGTAGGCGCCTAAGCCCGGGTACCGCCGACCGTCATCTGGTCCATCCTGAGATGCGGTTGGCCGACGCCGACCGGCACGCCCTGGCCGCCCTTGCCGCACATGCCGATGCCGGTGTCGAGCTTCATGTCGTTGCCGATCATCGAGACGCGATGCATGGCGTCCGGGCCGTTGCCGATCAGCATGGCGCCCTTGATCGGCCGCGTCACCTTGCCGTCCTCGATCATGTAGGCCTCGGTGCAGCCGAACACGAACTTGCCCGACGTGATGTCGACCTGGCCGCCGCCGAAGGAGACGGCGTAGATGCCGTGCTTCACCGAGGCGATGATCTCGGCCGGTTCCATGTTGCCGGCCGTCATGAAGGTGTTCGTCATGCGCGGCATCGGCTGGTGCGCGTAGGATTCACGCCGCCCGTTGCCGGTCGCCGCGACCCCCATCAGGCGGGCGTTCTGGCGGTCCTGCATGTAGCCGACGAGCTTGCCGTCCTCGATCAGCACGTTGCGGTTGGTCGGCGTGCCCTCGTCGTCGATGGTGAGCGACCCGCGCCGCTCGGCGATCGTGCCGTCGTCGACCACGGTGACGCCCCTGGCGGCAACCTGTTGGCCCATCAGTCCGGCGAAGGCCGAGGTCTTCTTGCGGTTGAAATCGCCCTCCAGTCCGTGCCCGACCGCCTCGTGCAGCATGACGCCCGGCCAGCCGGAGGAGAGCACGATGTCGAACGTGCCGGCAGGCGCCGGGATCGCCTCCAGATTGACCAGCGCCTGCCGCAGCGCCTCGGACGCCGCGAACTGCCAGGATTCGGTGGCGAGAAATGCGCCAAAGCTCTGCCGGCCGCCGACCCCGTAGGAACCGCTTTCCTGGCGGTCGCCGTCGCCGACCATCACCTGGACGCTCATGCGCACCAGCGGACGGATGTCGCGCGCCACCTGGCCGTCGCCGCGCAGGATCTCGATGTGCTGCCACGACGCGGTCAGGGAGGCGGTCACCTGGCGCACCCGCGGGTCCTTGGCGCGCAGCCAGCCGTCGATCTCCTGCAGCAGCTTGGCCTTGTCCTCGAAGCCCGGCTGGTCGATCGGGTTGACGTCGGCGTAGAGGTGCCGGTTGGTGCGGGCTGGCGCGGCGCTAAGCGTGCCGGAATAGCCGCTCTTCACGGTCGCCACCGCATCCGCCGCGCGGCGCAGCGACGCTTCCGAAAGCTCGGACGAGTGCGCATAGCCGGTCGCCTCGCCCGCGACCGCGCGCAGGCCGAAACCCTGGTCGGTATTGAAGTTCGCCGTCTTCAGCCGGCCATTGTCGAACACCAGCGCTTCGGACTGGCTCTGTTCGAGAAAGAGTTCGCCGTCGTCGGCGCCGTCCACCGTCTCGGCGACGATGCGGCGTATCGAGTCTTCGGAGGCGTCGAATTGTTCGAGCAGGCTGCGCATGGAGATCCCGGGCTGGTTTGACGGTCGAACCAGCATATAGGGTCTGCGCAAGTCCGCAGCAATCACCGCGTCAAGCTAAGGCAGCGCGGCGAATCCGTCGGCGAAGCCCGTCAGGTCGACCGGGATGCCGATGCCTTCCTCGGGCGCCTGGAACACGATGAAGACGGCCGCGCTGCCCGTCTTCAGCGTGTCGAGCAGCTGCTTTTCGAGGATGACCTCGGCATAGCAGCCGTCCTCGAAGCAGCGCGCGAAATAGGCCCGGCCGATGTCCTTGCCGTCGACGTAGAGGCCGAGGCCGTTGGGCAGCAGGACGCCGAGCGGCGTCAGCACGCGCAGGATCTCCGCCTTGTTGTCGGCGGAGCGGAACACCACCACGGAAAGCCCCATCTCCGGGCGATCGTCGGCGACGACGTTCTGCATCATCGCGCACTGCTCGCTTGTGGCGCCGGGCGGCGTACTGCAGACGACGGACCAGGCGCCGTGCTTGCCTTTCACGGTGTCTTGCTGGGCCGCGGCCGGTGTTGCGGCTGCCGCGGCGGCGAGCGCCATGGACAGGAACAGGCGATGGATCATCGTTTACTCCGGAGCGAATCAGTGGAACTTATCGCGCGCGTGTCGCAAATCAAAGGCGAAGCGGAGCGCCATGCGATCCCGCTTGTGATCTGGGCGCTTCATTGTCGCCGAATCCGCCCGAATTGCGGCTGAGCGGCCGTGTCGCCAATGCCGCCGAAAACAACACGTGGACAGGGGGCAAAAGCATGCCGTTCGCTGCGGCTTCCCGAGCGGCGTGGGTCCGAGATTCGACTGACGCCTGGTGGCGACACACTAGGCGTGCATGAAGACGAGGACGACCGCCCCAACGAGAAAAGCAAGACAGAGCACGATGGCTGCTGTCCCGATTGTCTCCAGATGATCGTCTCTATCCCGATTGTCCTTTAAATTCATACCCAACCCACCCGAGAGCAGAGTAGCCGAAAAGACATTTCGTTCAAGTTAACCCTTTGTCCGCCTTGAAATTCTGCCGCCGGCTTGCGGCCAGCCATATGACCGCCGGGAGTTCTGTCGATACACATTGCCGCAGCGGCGGTTTGATTGCCTCTTGTTGCGCGGTTTTCGTGTGGCCTTTTCGGCGGTCGCCGATGGCTCCGACGGCAAAAGCGGCGCTGCCGATCGGTGCCTGGCCGGCCGTTCCGGCGGTCGCGCGCAAAATGCCGCACACCGCTTCCCACGGCTTCCTTGCGGATGGATTGAGAGTATGGTTTTAACGGCGCGGACGATGCAGGACCCTGTCCGCTACGCGCGTTCAGGACAAGCGATGCGGGAGACGACCGTTTTGACAAAGAGATTCCTTGCGGGCGTGACGGCCGCCGCGGCACTGCTGACGACGTTCCAGGC
>JAUYMV010000249.1 GCA_030698645.1 Mesorhizobium sp. | reverse complement strand
CGCTCCGACCACCCGCACGCTCGTCTCGACCGTCTCTTTCCAGAGACCCTGGTTCACGATGAAGAGCAGCCCGATCGCGACGGCCAGCGCGAGTTTCCAGGATTTCTGCAGCCACCAGGCGAGCGCCGCGATCAGCGCGACGAGCACGACGGGCGGAAACCAGAGCAGGAGATCGATCAGGCCGTCGAGGAGGAAGGTGACGCCGTCGGCGATGGAATCGAAGAACCATTCGAAATTCGTCGTCAGGAAGTCGAAGAAGGCCTTGCCCCAACTGCCTATGGGGATTTTCGCGCTTCTGACGAGTTCGGATATCGGATCCACGGCATCCCCTCCTGGTGGAAACTTTATGTCTGTCGTCGCTGAACCGTCATGAACGGCGTCTCGCAAAAACGGCGGCCGTCCGGAGGGATCGGCCGCCGCCAGTCAGGTCGGGTCGCTTGCGCGACCGCTCAAGAACCGAGGGCCGTCTTGACCGCCGCCGCGGCGTCGCCGCCGTCGAAGGTGGTGACGCCGTCGAGCCACGGCGTGACGGCGTCGGGATGCGCCTTCAGCCATGCCGTCGCGGCGGCCTGCGGATCGGCGCTGTCGTTCAGGATCGCGCCCATGATCTCGTTCTCCATCTCCAGCGAGAAGACGAGGTTGGAGATGAACTTGCCGACGTTGGGGCACTCGCCGACGTAGCCGGCGCGGACATTGGTGTGCACGGTGGCGCCGCCGAAGTCCGGGCCGAACACCTCGTCGCCGCCCGACAGATAGGCCATTTCGATGTTGGCGTTCATCGGATGCGGCTCCCAGCCGAGGAACACGACGTCCTTCTTGGACCCGGCCGCCTTCTGTACCGCCGACAGCATGCCGGCCTCCGAGCTTTCCACCAGCTCGAAGCCTTCGAGGCCGAACTGGTTGGCCGAGATCATGTCGAGGATCAGGCGGTTGCCGTCATTGCCGGCCTCGATGCCGTAGATCTTGTTGTCGAGCTTGTCCTTGAACTTGGCGATGTCGGCGAAGT
>JAUYMV010000225.1 GCA_030698645.1 Mesorhizobium sp. | reverse complement strand
GGTCGAACTGCATGGTCATCTTCATCAACCAGATCCGCATGAAGATCGGCGTGATGTTCGGCTCGCCCGAGACCACCACCGGCGGCAATGCGCTCAAGTTCTACGCCTCGGTGCGTCTCGACATCCGCCGCATCGGCTCGGTCAAGGACCGCGACGAGGTGGTGGGCAACCAGACCCGCGTCAAGGTCGTCAAGAACAAGCTGGCGCCGCCCTTCAAGGTGGTCGAGTTCGACATCATGTATGGCGAGGGCGTGTCGAAGACTGGCGAACTGGTCGACCTCGGCGTCAAGGCCGGCGTGGTCGAGAAATCCGGCGCCTGGTTCTCCTACAATTCGCAGCGTCTCGGCCAGGGCCGCGAGAACGCCAAGGAGTTCCTGCGCGCCAATCCGGAGATGGCCAACGAGATCGAGATGGTGATCCGCCAGAACGCCGGACTGATCGCCGAAAAATTCCTGGAGACCGGGCCCGAGACCGGCTTCGACGAGGAAGACGACGCGGCTGCGATGTAGTCGCCCGTTTCATCGAATCGCGTTCAGCCGCCGGGTCCTCCCGGCGGCTGTTTGCTGTCGGGCTTTTGTCGGGCGACAGAATAGACACGATTGACGGCGGGCGATAAAAGGCCGGTGTCCAATTCCCGCCATTTCCATGGCGGCTCCCCGCAAAGGCTTGCATATGAGTGGCGTCAACGAGATCCGGTCGGCTTTCCTCGACTATTTTGCGAAGAACGGTCATGAGGTCGTGGCGTCGAGCCCGCTCGTGCCGCGCAACGACCCGACGCTGATGTTCACCAATGCCGGCATGGTGCAGTTCAAGAACGTCTTCACGGGACTGGAGAGCCGGCCCTACAGCCGCGCCGCGACGTCGCAGAAATGCGTACGCGCCGGCGGCAAGCACAACGACCTCGAAAACGTCGGTTACACCGCGCGCCACCACACCTTCTTCGAGATGCTGGGCAACTTTTCCTTCGGCGACTATTTCAAGGAAGAGGCGATCACGCTCGCCTGGAACCTGCTGACGCGCGAGTTCGGCCTGGCCAGGGACAAGCTCCTCGTCACCGTCTACCACACCGACGACGACGCGGCGGCACTCTGGCGCAAGATCGCCGGCCTGTCCGACGACAGGATCATCCGCATCCCGACCAGCGACAATTTCTGGGCGATGGGCGATACCGGCCCGTGCGGCCCGTGCTCGGAAATCTTCTACGACCATGGCGAGGACATCTTTGGCGGCCCGCCCGGCAGCAAGGACGAGGACGGCGACCGCTTCATCGAGATCTGGAACCTCGTCTTCATGCAATACGAGCAGGTCACCAAGGCCGAGCGCGTCGACCTGCCGCGTCCGTCGATCGACACCGGCATGGGGCTGGAGCGCATCGCGGCCGTCCTGCAGGGCGAGCACGACAATTACGACATCGACCTGTTTCGCGCCCTGATCCGGGCGTCGGAGGAGGCGACGGGCGTCAAGGCGGAGGGCAAAAACCGCGCCAGCCACCGCGTCATCGCGGACCATCTGCGCGCCGCGAGCTTCCTCATCGCCGACGGCGTGCTCCCCTCCAACGAGGGCCGCGGCTACGTGCTGCGCCGGATCATGCGCCGCGCCATGCGCCACGCCCAGCTGCTCGGCGCCGCCGACCCGCTGATGTGGCGTCTCGTGCCGGCGCTCGTGCGCGAGATGGGCCAGGCCTACCCGGAACTCGTGCGCGCCCAGCCGCTGATCGCCGAGACGCTGAAGCTCGAGGAGACCCGCTTCCGCAAGACGCTCGCGCGCGGCCTCGGACTCTTGTCCGACGCCACCGAGACGCTGGGCCAGGGCGACCGCCTCGACGGCGAGACGGCGTTCAAGCTCTACGACACCTATGGCTTCCCGCTCGACCTGACGCAGGACGCGCTGCGCCAGCGCGGCATCTCGGTCGATCTCGACGCCTTCAACGCGGCCATGGAGCGGCAGAAGACCGAGGCGCGCGCCAACTGGTCGGGCTCGGGCGACACCGCGACCGAGACGGTCTGGTTCGGCGTGCGCGACAAGGCGGGCGCCACCGAATTCCTCGGCTACGACACGGAAGCGGCCGAGGGCGTCATCGCCGCGATCGTCAGCGACGGCAGACTGGTCGAGACGGCCAGGGCTGGCGACGCCGTCGGCATCGTCGTCAACCAGACGCCGTTCTATGGCGAATCCGGCGGCCAGGTCGGCGACGCCGGCACGATTTCGGGTGACGGCTTCCGCATCGACGTCACCGACACGCAGAAGAAGGCGAACGGCGTCTTCGTGCATCTGGGCACGGTCGCGGAAGGCACGGTCGCGACTGGCGCGGCCGCCGAGCTGAAGGTCGATCACGGCCGCCGCCGCCGCGTCCGCTCCAACCATTCGGCGACGCATCTGATCCACGAGGCGCTGCGCGAGGTGCTGGGCACCCATGTCGCGCAGAAGGGTTCGCTCGTCGCGCCCGACCGGCTGCGCTTCGACTTCTCGCACCCGAAGCCCATCTCGCCCGAGGAACTCGAGACCGTCGAGGCGATGGCCAACGAGATCGTCGTGCAGAACGCGCCCGTCGTGACGCGCCTGATGGGCGTCGACGATGCGATCGCCGAGGGCGCCATGGCGCTGTTCGGCGAAAAATACGGGGACGAGGTGCGCGTCGTGTCGATGGGCCAGGC
>JAUYMV010000214.1 GCA_030698645.1 Mesorhizobium sp. | reverse complement strand
TCGCTCGGAAAGCCAAATCGTTGGCTTTCCGTCTGCTGCGCAGACCGCTCCTCACCCTGCTTCGCCCTGGAATGACGAAGCGCGCGGACGCCATGGCCGCGCCGTATTCCGCCAACTCGCAACGCGGGCTTCCCGACCGGGTGTCATCCTCACGCCATCAAAATCCCCTCGCGCAGCGCGATCGAGATGGCGTCGGTGCGGTTGCGGGCGCGGAGTTTGCCCATCACCTGGGCGACGTGGAATTTCGCGGTGTGGACCGAAATGTCGAGCTTGCGGGCGATGACCTTGTTGGAGGCGCCGTCGGCGAGCAGGGCCAGGACCTGCATTTCGCGCGCCGTCAGCGGCGCCTCGGTGACGAAGGGCGGTTTGCCGGCGGCGGGCGAATGTCTAACGTCCGCGCCATGGCCGAGGGCGCCCGAACCGCCATCCGCGTCATGGCCGTGCAGCGACGAGTCTCCGGCGCCATCCGCGGCGTCCGCGCGGCGGATGGTGTAGCCGGCCGCGACCAGCCTTGCCGCGGCGACGACCAGCTGCAGCGGCGCGTCGGGCGGCAGGATGGCGTGCACCCTCGCGGCGACATCGTCGGAGAGCAGGACGGAGGGAACGGTTTCCTCGCCATCGGCGTGGTCGGTGACGAGGACATCGGCGTCGGCGTCCGGGCCGGCGTCCATGTCGGGCGCTTCCTCGAAGGCCATGACCAGGTGGTCGGCCCAAGCGGCCTCAGCGATGTCGATCAGCACGTGGATTCCGTCCTTTGTCATCTTTCCCTCGTCGTCGGCGAGCCATGGTCCGCAATCGTGGTCTCGCCGCCTAGCCGTGCGGACGCGCGCCGACCGTCAAGCTCACGTCCCGTGCCGCGCCTGCCCGCACGATGCCGAGCGTCACCGTCGCGCCGACGCTGTCCGGCCCGAGCCGGCGCAGCAGATCGCGTACGCCCGAAACCTCGTCCCCTTCCCATGTCGTGATGACGTCGCCGGTTAGCAAGCCCGCCCGATGCGCCGGGCCGTTTTCCTCGACCGAAAGGACGATCGCGCCCTTGCCGCCGGCATGGCGCAGCGGATGCAGGCCGGCGCCGAGATAACCGCGCGGCACATAGCCCTTGTCGGCCAGCGTTTCGGCGACGCGGGCGATCGTCTCGGCCGGAATCACCAGCACCTTGCGGCGCGGACCGAACAGCAGCATGCCGATCAGACCGCCCGACGCGTCGAGCACGGCCGCGCCCTCGAAGCGCAAGCCGACGGAAAGCGACAGTTCGAGGCGGCGGTCGATGGCGCCGCCGCGCATGGAGCGCCAGGCCGGGCCGGCGAGCGAGACGGCGCCGAAGGCGGCGAGGACGGACGCGTCGCCGCGCCCGACCGCGATGGCCAAGGCGCCGGCGCGGACGGAATTCCGGGCGGCGGGCAGCGAGGGCATGGCTGACGGCGGCGTTGCCGGCTTCAGCAGGGCAATGCCGGTCGAGGCGTCGCGGCCGACGATCTCGGCCGCGCTCTGCGCGCCGTCGGCAAAGGTCAGCGTGACGTCCTCGTCGCCGGAAATCGCCTCGTCGGCGGCGATGAAGAGGCCGTCGCGCCAGTGGAAAGCGCTGGCGGTCGGCCGGTGGCGGCCGGAGATGCTGGCCAGCGCCGGCGCGGCATGCTCGACGATATCGGATATGGCGTCGGAGAAGGTTTCGAGCGGGGTCATGGGAGCAATCCTCGTTGACATGACCCGAATGTCCGCCTTTTCGCCGCGACATCCTACTCGCCGCATGGGGAGTTTTGCCCCGGCTGCCCATCAGGGCAGGTCGGGCTCAGCCGGCAGGCTCTGCACCAAGAAGCGCGCGCACGGTGCGCTCGAGAAGGGCATGGCCGCCCGGCCGCCAGCCAAGCGCGCGCAGCCGGTCGGTCGCCATGACGTTCAGCGTGGACGCGTCGGCTGCGTCGGGCAGGGGATGCGGGCAACCGGTCGCGTCCCTGACGATCGCCAGCAGGCCGCGGCGGTCGAGGACGAGGTCGGAGACGTTGAGGAGGCCGTCCTCGGGCGGGTCCTGGCAGTCGAGCGCGAGCTGGACGGCGGCGGCGACATCGTCGCCATGCACCTCCGCCGCGACGCGGGGGGCGACCGGGCGCCCGGCGAGGTAGTCCGAGAAGAGACCGGTCCATTTGTGCGCGCGGCCGGGCGCGGCCGGACCGTAGACGCCGGTGACGCGCAGGCTGACGCCGGTGAAACGGGCGTCGGAAAGTGCGTGCAGGGCGCGCTCGGCGGAGAGTTTTACGCCGCCATAGAGTGTGTCGGGGAGGGGCTCGGTGGTTTCGTGCAGGATGGCGCCCGGCTTCTGGAGGCCGTAGACGGCGCGGCTGGACAGGAAGACGGCGCGCGTGACGCCGGCGCGTCTGGCGGCGTCGAAGAGCGCGATCGACCCGTCGCGGTTGCGGCGGCGAAAGGCGACGGGATCGTCGCCTTCGCCGCCGCGATAGCGTCCGGGCCGATGGTCGAACGCGGCGTGAACCAGATGGTCGATGCCCTGGAGCGCGCTCGTATGGTCCGCCGCGGGATCGAGGCTGCCGGCGACGAAGCCGACCGGATGCGTGAAGAAGCCGGCGGGTGGGGGCGTGCGGCCCATCACCGTAACGGCGCGGCCGGCTCTCGCGAGACGCTCGACGATGAAGCGGCCGACAAAGCCGGTGCCGCCGGTGACCAGGACGGTCATGGGATCCTCATTTCAGTCCGTTCTGGCCGCGGATGGATTGGCCAGGGTGTCGATGTCGGGAACGGCCGCGCCGGAATGGTAGGTGTGCCAGAGATCGATCAGCGGGCGCAGGCGGTCGGCCTTCGGATGGTCGGTCTCCCACGGCTTTTCGTATTGATAGTGGATGACCGAGATGGATTTCCAGTCCCACAGCTCCGGCAGGTTGAACCAGACATATTGCAGCATGTTGAAGAACACCGGCAGGCCGTTCCAGCGCGGGAAGAAGGCGGCGAGAAAGCTCTGGTCGGTGCGCGGCCACCAGGCGCCGGGCGCGTCGAGGTTCGCCAGCATGGCGTCGAAGGTGGCGGCGGATGGCTTTGCGACGAAGACGCCGGAGTTGAGCCGGTGGAAGTCGGCGAGCGTCTCGTAGACATTCGGGGCGGCGGAGAACTCGGGATAGGAAAACAGGACGTCGATGTTGCGCAGGACCAGCGTGTCGGCGTCGAGGAAGACGACGCGCTCATAGTTCGTCAGCTGCCAGAGGCGCAGTTTTGCGAAATTGTCGAGCGGGGTGTGGAAGCCCGGTTTGCGGCCCTTGGTGAAGGGATTTTGGGCGTGGATGTTCTGGCGCGCGTGGCGGTCGTTGAAGGCGTCGGAGGTGGGCAGCAGGTCGGCGGGGACGAGGCGGGCGCCGAGGGCGGCGAGAGGGGCGAGGGTGGCCGTGTCGACGGCGCCGGTGTGCAGGACGACGAGGTCGGCTTTGGTGCCGGTCAGCCGGAGCGAGCGCACCAGCGCCAGCGCGCCCATGGCGTAGTCGGGGTTGGTGACGAGGCTGGCGTAGGCGTGGGGGGGATGCAGCACCATGCCCCTCATCCCCCTGCCGGGACCGAGGGTCGAGCCGACGGTCTCGACCCGTCCTTCGGACCCCCGTGAACGGGGAGAAGGGGGCTTGTCGCGACGCTCGCGATCCCCTCGCCCCGTTTACGGGGAGAGGGTGGCCCGAACGGCCGGGTGAGGGGCGGCGCCAACGTCGACAGCCGAGCTACCCCACCCTCTTCAGCCGCTTGCCTTCCGGGTCGCGCTCGAGCGTCGGCGCGATGTCGCGGGTCCAGGCGGAGACGGCGGGGATGCGGCTGCGGTCGACGCGGTAGGCGAATTTTTTCGCGACATCGACAACCTCGGCCAGCAGCCCGCTTTCCAGCGTGGTCGGATCGAGGCCGAGCGCAAGGAACTGCGCATTGTCAACGACGAGGTCGTTTTCGGCCGCCTCCTTGCGCGGGTTGGGCAGGAAGGCGACCTTCGCGCCGGCGATCCTTGCCACCAGCTCGGCCAGGTCGCGCACCCGGTGAGTCTCGGTCATCTGGTTGAAGATCTTGACCTTGTCGCCGCGCTTCGGCGGGTTCTTCAGCGCCAGCTCGATGCAGCGCACCGAATCCTGGATGTGGATGAAGGCGCGGGTCTGGCCGCCGGTGCCGTGCACGGTGAGCGGATAGCCGATCGCCGCCTGGATCAGGAAGCGGTTGAGCACCGTGCCGTAGTCGCCGTCATAGTCGAAGCGGTTGACGAGCTGGGCGTGGCGGCGGGTCTGGTCGGTGTGCGTGCCCCAGACGATGCCCTGGTGCAGATCGGTGACGCGCACGCCGTCATTCTTGGCGTAGAACTGGAACAGCAGCTGGTCGAGGCATTTGGTCAGGTGATAGATCGAGCCGGGATTGGCCGGATAGAGAATGTCCTGTTTGACCGTCTCGCCGGACATGGTCTCGATGCCGACCGGAAGATAGCCCTCGGGGATCGCCGCGCCGACCGTCGAATAACCGTAGACGCCCATGGTGCCGAGATGCACCAGATGCGCG
>JAUYMV010000191.1 GCA_030698645.1 Mesorhizobium sp. | reverse complement strand
CGCGCATTCTGATATCGGCCAGGATCTGCGCGAAATTGGCCTGGCCGCCGAGGCGTATGATCTCGCGATGTCGCCGGTCGGCGCGCACCTCGGCACTCGCCGTCACATAGAGTTTCACGTCGGCATCCGGGCAGACCACGGTGCCGATGTCACGGCCGTCGAGAACGGCGCCGGGCAGCGTGCGCGCGAAATCGCGCTGCTTGTCGACAAGGATGCGGCGCACCGCGGGAATGACCGCGACCCGGGATGCGGCCTCACCGACGCGGTGGGTCGACAAGACGTGGCGGTCGAGCGCCGACAGGTCGACGGCGCGGGCTGCCTCAACGGCATGCGCCTCGTCGTCGAGCGGCAGGCCGGCATCGAGCAGCGCCAGCGCAACGGCGCGGTAGCTCAGGCCGGTGTCGAGATGGTGCAGCCCATACTGCGTCGCCAGGCGGCGCGACAGCGTGCCCTTGCCGGACGCGGCCGGACCGTCGATGGCGATGATGGTGGGTGACATCATTCGGCCGGGCTTGCCGCGTCGATCTCCGCGCCCAGTCCCCGCATCAGTCCCATGAACTCCGGGAAACTCGTCGCGATCATCGCCTGGTCGTCGATCGTCACCGGCTTTTCCGCCGCCAGTCCCATGACGAGGAAGGCCATGGCGATGCGGTGATCGAGGTGGGTCGCGAGCTTTCCGCCGCCGAGCCCCTTGCCGCCCGGACGGCCGCGAACGGTCAGCGATTCCCTGCCCTCGTCGCAGTCGACGCCGTTTGCCTTCAAACCGTTGGCGACCGCGGCGAGGCGGTCGGATTCCTTGACGCGGAGTTCGTCGAGGCCGAGCATGACGGTCTGCCCTTCGGCAAAGGAGGCGGCGACGGCGAGCACCGGATACTCGTCGATCATCGACGGCGCGCGCTCGGCCGGCACCGTCACGCCCTTCAGCTCCGAGGCGCGCACGCGCAGATCGGCGACGTCCTCGCCGCCGGCATCGCGCCAGTGAATGATGTCGATCGAGCCGCCCATTTCCTGCAGCGTGGCGATCAGGCCGGTGCGCGTCGGGTTCATCAGCACGTTCTCGATCGTGACGTCGGAGCCCGGCACGATGAGGGCGGCGACCAGCGGAAACGCCGCCGAGGACGGATCGCCCGGCACCAGGATCGTGCGGCCGGTCAGCTTGCCGCGGCCCTCGATGCGTATCCGCCGAACGCCGTCCTCGTCGGCGTCGACCTCGAGCTTCGCGCCGAAGCCGAGCAGCATCTTCTCGGTGTGGTCGCGCGTCATCACCGGCTCGATCACCGTGGTGACGCCCGGCGTGTTGAGGCCGGCGAGCAGTACGGCGGACTTCACCTGCGCCGAGGGCATCGGCACGCGGTAGGAGATCGGCGCCGGCGTCTTCGGCCCGTGCACGGTGAGCGGCATGCGGTCGCCGGCGGCGGCGCTCACCTGCACGCCCATCAGGCGCAGCGGGTCGAGCACGCGGCCCATCGGCCGCTTCGACAGCGACGCGTCGCCGACGAACGTCGTGTCCATGTCGTAGACGCCGGCAAGGCCGATGGTCAGCCGCGCGCCGGTGCCGGCATTGCCG
>JAUYMV010000188.1 GCA_030698645.1 Mesorhizobium sp. | reverse complement strand
ATGAACCTGTTCAGCTACTGGAACTCGGACAAGATGGTGCTGCGCATGCACCACGCCGTCGAGGTCGACGAGGGCAACGCGCCCGAATATTACGGCATCGTCCGCGCGCTTGCCGAGCGCGCAGGCCTGCCGATGCCCAAGGTCTATCTCATCCAGAACCCGCAGCCGAACGCCTTTGCGACCGGGCGCAACCCCGAGAATGCCGCCGTCGCCGCGACCACCGGTCTGCTCGAACGGCTATCCCACGAGGAGGTCGCCGCCGTCATGGCGCACGAACTGGCGCATGTGCAGAACCGCGACACGCTGACCATGACGATCACCGCGACGCTCGCCGGCGCGATCTCGATGCTCGGCAATTTCGCCTTCTTCTTCGGCGGCAACCGCGACAACAACAATCCGCTCGGCTTCATCGGCGTACTGGTCGCGATGATCGTGGCGCCGCTCGCCGCCGCCATGGTGCAGATGGCGATCAGCCGCACCCGCGAATACTCAGCCGACCGGCGCGGCGCGGAGATATGCGGCAATCCGATGTGGCTGGCATCGGCGCTTCAGAAGATCGCGCGCAGCGCCGAGCGGATCCACACCCCGGACGCCGAGCGCAATCCGGCGACCGCGCATATGTTCATCATCAACCCGCTGTCCGGCGAACGCATGGACAATCTGTTTTCGACGCATCCGGCGACCGAAAACAGGATCGCGGCCCTTCAGGCCATGCACGACGAAATGCGCGCGGAGCCGATGAGGGCGCGGCCGGAGCCGGTCAGGCGCGCCGATCGCCCGGCGCCGGCCCAGCCTGCGCCGGCCGCGCCCGAAAAGCCGAAGTCCAACCCCTGGGGCCGCAACCCGACCGGCCCGCGCAACTCCGCCGGACCGAAGGGTCCGTGGTCTTGACCGCGGCGGCGCGGCCGGAGCGCAGGAAGCACGACCACAAGGCGGATCACGGCCGCGGCCCGGAAGGAACCTTCGTGCCGGGCCTCGCCGCGCGCCAGGCAGCGGCGCGGTTGCTTGCCGCCGTCGTCGAGGCGCACACGCCGCTCGACGGCATGACCGATGGCAGCCACGGCCATCCGCAATATCGCGCACTCGACGAGCGTGATCGCGGCCTCGTGCGGGCGATCCTGATATCGGCGCTGCGTCACCGCGTGACGATCGAATCGCTGATTGCCGGGCGGCTCGACCGGCCGCTGCCGGGCAACGCACACATGCTGTCGCACATCCTGCACGTCGCGCTGGCGCAAATCCTGTTCCTCGACATCCCCGACAGCGCGGCGGTCGACCTCGCAGTGTCGCAGGCCCGCAACGACCCGCGCACGCAACGCTTCGCCTCGCTGGTCAACGCCGTCCTGCGCGGCGTGGCACGCGAGAAGGAGACGCTCCTGCCGGCAGCGCTCGGCGCGGCGCGCGATGCCCCCGACTGGTTCATCCGGCGCCTGCAGGACGCCTATGGCGCGGCCGCCGCCGATGCCATTCTCGCCGCCCACCGCCTCGAATCGCCGGTCGACTTCACAGTGAAGTCCGACGCGGAGAAATGGGCCGGTCTGCTCGGCGGCATCGTGCTGCCGACGGGAAGCGTGCGTATCGGCAAGCTCGATCGGTCGGTCGGCGAACTGCCGGGCTACGACGATGGCGAATGGTGGGTGCAGGACGCCGCGGCGGCGCTGCCGGCGAAGCTGTTCGGCTCGATTGCCGGCTTGCGCGTCGCCGATCTCTGCGCCGCTCCCGGCGGCAAGACCGCGCAACTCGCGGCGGCGGGCGCCAATGTGACGGCGGTCGAGATTTCCGACAACCGCATGAAGCGGCTGGCCACCAATCTCGCACGTCTGAAACTGGACGCCGAATTGATCGTCGCCGATATCGCAACCTATGCGCCCGACGAAAAATTCGACGCCCTGCTGCTCGACGCGCCGTGCTCGTCGACCGGAACCGTCCGCCGGCACCCGGACGTTCTGTGGACCAAAACCGAGGCGGACATCGTTAAGCTCGCCGGCGTCCAGCGCAGGCTGCTCGTCGATGCGGCGAAGCTGGTGAAGCCCGGCGGCACGCTGGTGTTCTCGAACTGCTCGCTCGATCCGAAAGAAGGCGAGGAGCTGATCCGCGCCTTTCTCGCCGACACGCCTGCCTATGTGCTCGACCGGATCGCGCCCGACGAGGTTCCCGGCATCGCCGGGTTCAGTTCGGCCGAGGGGTGGCTGCGCACGACGCCGGCCGGCATGACGATGGCAACGCCCGCGCTCTCCGGTCTCGATGGCTTCTTCGCCGCGCGCATGAAAAAGCTGGGCTAAACCCGCCATCTCGGGCCGATCATATTGCGCCTCGCGCAAATTCCTGAATCAGATAGTCTTTGTTGAGGCGGACTATCGAGGAGGAAGGCAGGTTTGGCCGGTGCGAGGGGGCAACAGGCGGCTCTGTGGGGTCTCGCCGGGCGCGAACTATGGCGCCGCACCAAACGCCGCTTCGGCGCCGGATCGAGCTATCGCTGGCGTTTTTCGGGACGCACGCCGGAACGTATCCTGATCGCGCCACCGGACCTCCGCCTGCCCGACCCGCAGATCGCCAGCGAAATCTACCACGGCCGCTATCCCTTCGCAGGCCAACTGGTAGAGACCGGCGGCTCGTCGCCGTTCCAGATCATCGGCCCGAGCCCGGCCTGGCTGCGCTCGCTGCATTCCTTCCGCTGGCTTCGCCACATGCGCGAGGCGGGCACGGACCTTGCCGCTGCGAACGCCCGTGCGCTGGTGTCTGACTGGATCGCCGCCTATGGCGGCCGGATTTCCGGGCCCGCATGGGATCCGGCCGTCACGGCGCGCCGCATCATCGCCTGGCTGCAGCACTCGACGATCGTGCTGCAGGGCGCCGAATTCCCCTTCTATCGTTCCTATCTGAAGCTTCTGGCGGTGCAGGTGCGTTATCTTCGGGTTGCGGTGCGCGAGATGCCCGACGGCGAGGAGCGGCTGCGGGCGCGCATCGCACTGACGTTCGCCGCCCTTTCCCTGCCGGCTCCGGCATCGGCCCTGCGCAGCGCCACCCGCAATCTGGTTATCGAACTCGATCGCCAGATCCTGCCCGACGGTGGCCATATCTCGCGCAATCCGATGGTGCTGCTCGAACTGCTCGCCGACCTGCTGCCGCTGCGCCAGACCTATGCCAATCAGGCCGAGACCCCGCCCGCGGCGCTGATGGGCGCGGTCGACAGAATGCTTCCCGCGCTTCGGTTCTTTCGCCACCAGGACGGCGGCATCGCCCGCTTCAACGGCATGGGAGCGACGATCGCCGACCGCGTCGCGGCGATCCT
>JAUYMV010000186.1 GCA_030698645.1 Mesorhizobium sp. | reverse complement strand
CCCTGGTGCGCGCCGAGTCGATGATGTCTCCGACCCGGACGTCCTCCAAGTTGATATAGGCGGTCAGCCGGCCGTCGAAGATGCCGCGCTCGGCGTCCTCTTCGCGCCGCGCGATTTCGATCCTCGCATTGGCCAGTCGGTCGATCGGCACGCCATCGCGCACGATCTGGAGCCGGTTGAGCGCGACGGTTTCGGTTTCCGGATCGAATTCGAAGCTGATCCGGGCGCCCTCGTCGAGACCCGTCCGGTCGACCAGCTGGTAGGCGAGCCGGTCGTACATCTCCCAGCCGCCCTCGACCGGCCGCACCTGGAAATCCGACAGGAGGTAGGATTTACCGTCCTGTATCCGATCCGCATGCGCCGAATCCGGCTCCGGAATGTCGAGGATTTCCACCCAGCCGTCGGCAGGCTTGCGCTCGATCCGGTCGCCCGCCTTTGCCGGCGCCGCCAGGACCCAGGCAAGCAACATGGTCCCGAGCATCAGCAGGACGCCGCGGCCAAGACTTCCCCGATCCCGCATCAAGACTCTCCAACGGCCGACATGCCATTGGTAGCGTCGCAACGCGGAACGGACAACCGGACTTCCGCGAAGAGGCCTGGTCTCAGAGCATCCCCGCCGCATGCCTCCCGGCATTCCTCCCCGAAAACACGCAACCTCCCAGGAACGTCCCCTCCAGCGCGTTGTAGCCGTGGTAGCCGCCGCCGCCGAAGCCGGCCACTTCGCCCGCCGCGTAGAGGCCGGGAACCGGTTCGCCGTCGGCGTCCAGCACCTGGCTGTCGAGATTGGTGTGCAGCCCGCCCAGCGTCTTGCGCGTCAGGATGTTCAGCCTGACGGCGATCAGCGGGCCGTTTTCCGGATCCAGGATGCGGTGCGGCCTGGCGGTGCGGATCAGCTTGTCGCCCAGATAGGTGCGCGCGCCGTTGATCGCGGTGATCTGCGCGTCCTTGGAGAACGGATTGTCGATCTCGCGATCGCGCGCCTCGATCTGCAGCTTCAACCGGTCATGGTCGATGAGGTCGTCGCCGGTCAGCATGTTCATCGCCTCGACCAGTTCGGCAAGCGAATTGCGCACGATGAAGTCCTTGCCGTTCTTCTTGAACGCCTCGACGGGCGGCGGGGCGCCCTTGCCGCGCCGGCTCTTCAGCACGGCGCGCCAGCTTTTCGACGTGAAGTCCGGGTTCTGCTCCGAACCGGACAGCGCGAATTCCTTCTTGATGATCTTCTGCGTCAGCACGAACCACGAATAGTCGTAGCCGGTCGACAGGATGTGTTTCAGCGTCGACAGCGTATCGAAGCCGGGCAGGCAGGGCGCCGGCAGGCGCTCGCCGGTGGCGTCGAACCACAGCGATGACGGCCCGGGCAGGATCCTTATGCCGTGGTTCGGCCAGATCGGCGCCCAGTTGGTCACGCCCTCGGTGTAGTGCCACATGCGGTCGGCATTGATCACCGCGCCGCCGGCCTTCTGCGTGATCGCCACCATGCGCCCGTCGACATGGTGCGGTACGCCGGACACCATCCGCTTCGGCGCCTTGCCGAGGCGCTCGACCGGCCAGTTCTTGCGCACCAGCTGGTGGTTGCCGCCGATGCCGCCCGAGGCGACGATGACCGCGCCGGCGGCGTATTCGAACTTGCCGATGGTTTCGCGGCCCGATTGCTGGCCGCGCAGCACCGTCGACGGCTCCAGGATCTCGCCTGCGACGCCCGTCACCGCCCCGCCGGTCTTGACCAGGACGCTCGCCTGATGGCGGAATTTCAGCGTGATGCGGCCCTTGGCGACATGTTCTCGGACGCGGCGCTCGAACGGCTCGACGATGCCCGGGCCCGTGCCCCAGGTGATGTGGAAGCGCGGCACGGAATTGCCGTGGCCGTGCGCATGGCCGCCGCCGCGCTCCGCCCATCCGACGATGGGAAACCAGCGCATCCCCATCTGGTGTAGCCACGAGCGCATCTCGCCGGCCGAGAAGTCGACGAAGGCCTCCGCCACCTTGCGCGGCCAGGCGTCTTCCGGGCGGTCGAACTGGGCCGAGCCCAGCCAGTCCTGCATGGCGAGGTCGCGGCTGTCGCGGATGCGCAGCCGGCGCTGCTCGGGACTGTCGACGAAGAACAGGCCGCCGAGCGACCAGAACGCCTGGCCGCCGAGCGAGTTCTCGCCCTCCTGCTCCAGGATGATGACGGACTTGCCGGCATCGGCCAGTTCCGCCGCCGCCGCCAGCCCGGCCAGCCCTCCGCCCACGACGATTGCGTCGACCTGGTCAGCCATGATGTTCCCTCCTGCGCTCTCTTGGGGGGAGCGTCGGCAAAGCATCTCCCGATTGCAGCGTTGCGGGCAAGCAAAATGTGTCGGGATCGCGAACGGCGGCCGCTTGCGGGTTTCGTCCGGCGCGTGTTCAATGCCGGCGCGGCCAGGCGGCCGCACTCCGGAGCATCCGCATGGTCGCCAACATCCTGATCGGGCTTGTCGCCCTGCTGCATGTCTACTTCATGTATCTCGAGATGGTCGCCTGGGACACGCCGGCCGGCCGCAAGGCGTTCAGGCTGACGCCGGAATTCTCGGCCGCGTCCAAGGCGCTGGCGATGAACCAGGGCCTCTACAACGGATTCCTCGTTGCCGGCCTCGTCTGGGGCCTGTGGCTCGGCGCGGCGGGCTTCGAGATCAAGGTCTTCTTCCTCGGCTGCGTCATCGTGGCCGGCCTGTTCGGGGCGGCGACCGTCGGCATCAAGATCCTTTACGTGCAGGCCGCTCCGGCAGCACTTGCGCTCGCCGCCCTGCTGCTCGCCGTCTGATGCGCGGAACCAAGCCGGGCGGCCGGCGTTTGTCCCGATCACGCAACGATTGGGGTATGACCATGGCCACCGCATTCTGGAACTCGACCAAGGACGCCGAAGACGCTCTCGCCCGCCAGATCGCGGCGCTGCAATCCGAATTGCGCGACCTGCGCAAGATCGCCGCCAAGCGCGGCGCGGCGTCCTACGATCAGGCGCGCGACAACGCCGCCGACCTGATGGACGAACTGCGCGACGGCATGACGGTCGCCGCGGCGCAGATCGCGCGTCAGGCGCAGGTCGCCGGCAATGCCGCGCGGCAGAATCCGGCGATCGCCGCCGGCGTCGGCCTGGTGCTGATCGGCCTGGTCGCGAGCCTCCTCGCCACCCGCTCCTCGTCGAAATAGGCGGGCGCCCGAACGCGGCGGCTAGTCGAAGCCGCCGCCGATCCCCGTGACGTTGCGCAGATAGACGGCAAGCAGCACGAAGGCGATCGCAAAGGCGATTCCGGTCCAGTCCCACTGTCGGGCCCGCGCGGCCTGAAACAGCTTGTAGAGCGCGACCGCGCCCAGAATCACGCAGGCAAGAATCAGGACCAGCCGGATCACGATCGTTCTCCCTCAGCATCGAACCAAAATGCTAGTTCCCCCTTGTGGCGCGCGCATGGCAGCGAAAATCGTTGCTCCGTCTCGCCATTCTGCGCGCGCCGCGTCTGAAACTCGTCTAGAAGCACCGGCCTGAACCGATTCCGATGCGGCCGTTGCGTCGGTCGAAAGCTCCCGATTCGAGTCGCCGATGCCGATGGACCCGCACGCCACATCCGACGCCGGCACGCGCTATGCCGCGTTCCGCCATTCCGCCTTTGCCCGCTACTGGGCGGCGCGTTTTCTGGTCACCTTCGCCACCCAGATCGTCTCCGTCGCTGTCGGCTGGCAAATTTATGATCTGACGCGCGATCCCTTCGATCTCGGCCTGGTCGGCATCATCCAGTTCGCGCCCTCGCTGCTGCTGGTCCTGGTCACCGGCTCGGTCGCCGACCGGTTCGGTCGCCGCTTGATCATGGCGATGGCGACGATGCTGGAGGCCTGTTGCGCGCTCGCCATGCTGGTCCTGACCATGCGCGGCCTGACCGGCGCGGGCCAGGTCTTCGCCGTCCTGTTCATGTTCGGCATCGCGCGCGCCTTCTTCGCGCCCGCCTCCGCGTCGCTCGTCGCCAATCTCGTGCCGGTCGAGGATTTCGCCAACGCGGTCGCCTGGAACTCGTCGGCCTGGCAGACCGCGACGATCGTCGGGCCGGTCGCCGGTGGCCTGCTCTACGGTCTGTCGCCGCTCGCCGCCTACGGCACCGCGACGGTCTTCATGCTGGCTTCCTCGCTGCTCATCCTGACCATCCCCAAGCCGGTCCAGAGGATCGAGAGCGAACCGACCTCGCTTTCCACCATCTTTGCGGGCTTCCGCTATATCTGGTCCGAGAAGGTGGTTCTGGGCGCCATCTCGCTCGACCTCTTCGCGGTGCTCTTGTCCGGCGCCGTCGCCCTGCTGCCGGTCTACGCGCGCGACGTGCTGGAGCTCGGGCCCTGGGGACTCGGCCTGTTGCGCGCCGCGCCCGGCATCGGCGCGATCGGCGTCGCGGTCTGGCTCGCCGGCCATCCGATCCGCGACCATGCCGGCCTCCTGATGCTGTTTTTCGTCGCGCTGTTCGGCGGCTTCACCATCGTCTTCGGCGTCTCGACGGTTCCCTGGCTGTCGATCTTCGCGCTCGCCATGCTTGGCGCCACCGACATGTTCAGCGTCTATGTGCGCGAGACGCTGATCCAGCTGTGGACGCCCGACCGCGTGCGCGGCCGCGTCAACGCGGTCAACATGGTGTTCGTCGGCGCCTCCAACGAGCTCGGCGAATTTCGCGCCGGCACCATGGCGGCGCTGATCGGCGTCGTGCCGGCCGTCGTCTTCGGCGGCGCGGGCGCCATCGCGGTCGCCGGCATCTGGGCCTATCTGTTCCCGGCGCTGCGCAGGGTCAGGCATCTCGACGGCCGGGTCTAGGCGTCGGGCCGGCGGGTTCCTATCCACGCCGGTTTCAGGTGATCCGGTCGCGCGGCGGTCCGTCCGGCTTGCCATAAATGCGCTCCAGGAACTGCGCCAGCCAGATACGCAGCTTGACGTCCCAGAGCATGCGGCCGTTGAGGTGATCGCGGCCGACCTGGGCGCCGGGCAGGTCGAAGCGATGCGCTCCGCCGACCACCCAGCGGTGCATCATCGCGCGCGTCAGCTCGGCGTGGAACTGCACGCCCCAGGCATTCTCGCCGTAGCGGATCGCCTGGTTTTCGTAGACCTCGCCGGTGGCCAGCAGCGTCGCCCCGGATGGCAGCGAAAAGCCCTCGCGGTGGAAGTGATAGACCATGTCCGGCCAGTCGAAGAGCTCCCGTCCCGCCTCGGTCGGGCGGACCGGGTACCAGCCGATCTCGACATGGCCGTCGTCGCGGCCGCCGACCTTGCCACCCAGATGGTTGACCAGCATCTGCGCGCCGAGGCAGACGCCGAGGAACGGCTTGTTCTCGGCCAGCGGCACCGCCAGCCAGTCGGTCTCCCGCTTGACGTAGTCGTCCGGATCGTTGGCGCTCATCGGTCCGCCGAAAATGACGGCGCCGGCATGGTGTTCCAGCGTTTCCGGCAGGGCATCACCGAGCGGCGGGCGGCGGATGTCGAGGTCGAAACCGCTGGCCAGCAGCACCTGGCCGATGCGGCCGGCGCTCGATCGCTCCTGATGCAGGACCGTCAGGATCTTCGGCCGCGCCGCGGCGGGGTTAATCCGTTTCGTCGCCATCACCCTTCCCGACGGGGGCCGGCGCCCTGTGCTGCACCTGGTGGCGCATCCTGATGCGATCGGCGCGCTCGACGCCGATCAGTTCGGCGACCCGCCACACGATGTTGTCCTCGACCTCGTCGCGCACGCCGTCAGCATAGACGATTTCCCACATCATGCCGATGAAGGCGATGCGCCCCTCGGCGTCGAGATGCTCCTTGAGGACGCGGGTGAAGCTGTAGAGATCAACGGCGTCCCGCTCGGCCTCCTCGGCCGCCCTGAGGATGTCGGCGAGACCACTGCCGTCGATCCCGTAGGAGGCGGAGATCTCCCGCTCGAGGATCGCACGTTCGGATTCGGCGCGCACGCCGTCGGCGTCCATGACATGGAAGAGCAGCGCCGCCGCGGCGACCGCCGGATTGTCGGCATAGGACGGCGCCTGGCCAGGCGTCTCGCCGGCAAGCTCCTTGATGAACGCAAGAAATCGTTCGAACATGCAACCGTCCGGATCGTTCGGGTGATGCCGCTGCAGAATCGCAACGACTGGAGGCTAGAGCAAGTTCCAGCCTTTGGGAATCAGCGCGGCGCGCCTCAGAACAGGCGAAAGCGCCGCGTCGACGAATCGTCCGCCGCGACGTCGTCCACGCCGGGATCGTCCGGTCTGGGCGGCGCGGCCGAAGCTCCGGAAAAATCCGCGATCTCCGCCTTGGCGGGGCCATCGGCAACCAGGGCCGCCTCGGGCGCCTTCGCCGCGGCGGGCAGTGGCGCGGCCGGCGGCGGCGCGGCTACGATCGCGGCCGGCGGAGCGGGCGTGATCGCGTCGCTCGAATCGGGTTTGGTTGCGGGCTTCGGGAACCGGTCGTTGGCCGGCACCGGCTCGATATCCGAAACGTCGTCCACCGGCGTGGGGGCAGGCGCGGGCGCGGGGGCC
>JAUYMV010000173.1 GCA_030698645.1 Mesorhizobium sp. | reverse complement strand
ATTGCAGGAAGGGTGGACCGCATGACCTGCCTCACCTCCACCGCCAACCTCCCCCCCTCCATCGCCACCCCCGCCTACGACCGCGCGAGCCTCGCCTCCGGCAACGTCCACATCGGCACCGGCGCCTTCCACAAGGCGCATCAGGCGGTCTATACCGACGCGGCGCTGGCCGCCTCCGGCGGTGACTGGATGATCAGCTGCGTGTCGCTCCGCTCGCCACCTCTCCCCCTGCCCGGGGGAGAGGAAGCGCAAATCGCCGGGGCTGCGTTTCGTCGTCGCCACTTTGTCGGAGAGATGCTGGGTGAGAGGTGAGGCCGTCGCGATTGGCGTTTCCTCTCCCCCCGCCGGGGGGAGAGGTGCCGAGCCCGGCGGCGAAGCCGCCGTGAGCGAGGCGGTGAGTGGGTGCTTCGGCTTCACGCCGGGTCCGGTAGAGAATCTCATCCCCTCGCCCCCAGCACCGGATGCTTGAGTGCCGCCATCACGCCGCGCAGTTCCGCCAGGCCCTTCAGCCGACCGATCGCCGGATAGCCCGGCTGCGCGCCGCGCTTCAGGTCGTCGAGAATGTCCTGGCCGTGGTCGGGCCGCATCGGGATGTTCGCGTCGGCGCGACCGGCCGAAACGCGGCGGCGCTCTTCCGCCAGCAACTCGGCGATCACCGCGACCATGTCGGTCTGGCCGGCCAGATGCTCGTCCTCGAAGAACGAGCATGGCACCTCGTCCGTGTCGCGGCACACGTTCCTCAGATGCACGAAATGGATGCGGTCGGCGAGGTTTTTCACCATCGCCGGCAGGTCGTTGTCGGGCCGCGCGCCGAGCGAGCCGGTGCAGAAGGTGACGCCGTTGGCCGGCACGTCGACGGCGTCGAGCACGCTCCGGTAGTCGGCCTCGGTCGACATGATGCGCGGCAGGCCGAGCAGCGGGAACGGCGGATCGTCCGGATGGCAGCAGAGCCGGAGCCCAAGCGACTGGGCGACGGGCGCGACCTCGGCCAGGAAGTCGATCAGGTTTCGCCGGAGCCGCTCCGGCGTGACGCCGTCATAGGTGGCGAGATGGGCGGCGAGCTCCGGCAACGACCAGCTCTCGACCGCGCCGGGCAGTCCTGCCGTGACGTTGCCGGCGAGCTGCGTCCTGCGCGCCTCGTCCATCGCGCCAAAGCGCTTGGCGGCCGACTCGCGCACCGGCTCCGAAAAACTCTCGGCCGCGCCCTTCCGTTTCAGGATGTGGATGTCGAAGGCGGCGAAATCGGCGAGGTCGAAGCGCATGGCGCGGCCGCCATGTTTCACCCGCCAGTGCAGGTCGGTGCGCGTCCAGTCGAGCACCGGCATGAAATTGTAGCAGACAACCTCGATGCCGGCGGCGGCCAGGTTCTGCAGGCTGCGCTTGTAGCTCGCGACATGCTTCTTCCAGTCGCCCGTTTGCGTCTTGATCGCCTCGGACACGGGCAGGCTCTCGACCACTTCCCAGGCGAGCCCGCTCATCGACCCGTCCGGCAGGAAGGCCACCTCGCGCTGCCGTTTCTCGATCTCCTCCGGCGTCCAGATGTCGCCGGTCGGCACATGGTGCAGCGCCGTGACGATGCCCTCGACGCCCGCCTGCCGCGCGTCCTCGACCGTCACTCTGTCCTTCGGACCAAACCACCGCCATGTCTGCCGCATGCTGTCTCCTCGATGCGCCCGACTTGTATGGTAGTTCGCGGGACGGGGTCAAGGCGCGACGCTTACCCTCCCCCTTGCGGGGAGGGTCGGCGCGCAGCGCCGGGGTGGGGGTAGCCACGGGCGCGGCGCTCCAAGAACCCAACCTGCCTCAGCGCTTGAACACCCCACCCGCGCCTGCGGCGCCTTCGCGGCCTTTCGTCATGCCACTGGCATGACGAATTCGCGTTCCGCGAACCAGCCGCTCAACCCCACAAGGGGGAGGTAGAATCGCGCCAAGCCTCACACGTAGCGGTTCACCACATTCTCCAGCAGCTCCTGCCGGCCCGACACCGGCTGCGGCTCGATCTTCTTCTTGGTGACGCGCTCGGCGATGTCCTCCAGCGTGCGCTTGCCGGCGAGCATGGCCAGAGGCTGCACCGCTAGCCCTCCATCCCTTCGCCGCCGACGATCGTCATCATCGTGCCGGTCATGGTGGCGATGAGCTTGGCCTCGTCGTCCGCGCCGATGGCGTAGGCCTGCCCGTCGGCGACGACGATGGTGCGGCCGGGCTTGGTGACGGAGCCGCGGAACAGGAAGCGTTCAC
>JAUYMV010000171.1 GCA_030698645.1 Mesorhizobium sp. | reverse complement strand
GACCGTCTGCATCGCCGCCACGGTCGAGGCCGACAACAACGTGAAGAACAGCACCTTCAGGAGGCCGGGCCTGAGGCCGATCGACCGGGCATGGTTCTCGTCGAAGAAGGTGACCATCAGGTCTTTCCATTTGACGAGCAGGACGACCAGCGACACGCCGGCGATGATGACGAGCTGCAGCGTGTCGGCCGGCGTGATGGCGAGGATGTTGCCGAGCACGATGGTCTGGATCGAGACCGAGGTCGGCGACAGCGAGACCATGAACAGGCCAAGCCCGAAGAACGAGGTGAAGATCATGCCGATGATGGCATCCTCGCGCAGCTTGGTGCGCTGGTTGAGGAACAGCATGGCGCCGGCGGCAAGCCCGCCCGACAGGAACGCGCCGAGCGCGAAGGGCAGGCCCAGCATGTAGGCGCCGGCGACGCCAGGCACGATCGAGTGCGACAGCGCGTCGCCGATCAGCGACCAGCCCTTGAGCATCAGGAAGGCCGACAGAAAGGCGCAGACCGCGCCGACCAGCGCCGAGACCCACATCGCGTTGATCATGTAGCTGTAGGAAAACGGCTCGAGCAGCGTGGCGATCATCTTGCTGCGCCGTCGTCGGGGCGGTCCGGCGAAGGCGCCGTGTCCGTTTCCGGCTTCTTGCCGTAGATGACGAAGGGCCGCTCGTCGTCCGTGATGACCGTAACCTGGCGGGCGTCCTCGTCGTCGTGCAGGTCGGAGCCGCCGAGCACGAAATGGCGGAGCACGCCGCCGAATGCCTCTTCCAGATTGGCGCGGGTGAACACGTCGGCCGTCGGACCTTCGGCGAGAACCGTCTTGTTGAGCAGGATGACGCGGTCGCAGAAATCCGGCACGCTGCCCAGATTGTGCGTCGACACCAGCATCACCTTGCCCTCGTCGCGAAGCCCGCGCATCAGCGCCACGATGGCGTCCTCGGTGTTGACGTCGACGCCGGTGAACGGCTCGTCGAGCAGGATGACCTTGCCCTCCTGGGCGAGCGCGCGGGCGAGGAAGACGCGCTTCTTCTGGCCGCCCGAGAGTTCGCCGATCTGGCGCAGGCGGTAGTCCGCCATACCGACGCGGACTAGCGCATCGGTGACCATGTCGCGGTCCTTGCGCGAGGGAATGCGTAGAAAATTCATGTGGCCGTAGCGGCCCATCATGACGACGTCCTCGACGAGGACCGGGAAGCTCCAGTCGACATCCTCGCTCTGCGGCACGTAGGCGACGACATTGCGCTGCAGGGCGCGGCCGGCCGGCTGGCCGAGAATCGACACGGAGCCGGCGGACAGCGGCACGAAGCCCATGATGGCCTTGAACAGGGTCGACTTGCCCGATCCGTTGACGCCGACCAGCGCGGTGATCGAGCCCCTCGGAATGGCGAAACTGGCATCGCGCAGCGCGGTCAGGCCGTTGCGGTAGGCGACCGTCAGGCCGCGCGCGACGAGACCCGGCCCGGCCGTCGCCGGCTGGGCAAACTCGGCTCCGGCGGGAACGACGTTCATTCGGCGAGCCCTTTGACGATCGTTTCGGTGGTGACGCGCAGCAGGTCGAGATAGGTCGGCACCGGGCCGTCCGCCTCGCTCAGAGAGTCGACATAGAGAACGCCGCCATATTTCGCGCCGGTCTCGCGCGCCACCTGCTCGGCCGGCTTCGGCGAAATCGTGCTTTCCGAGAAGATGGCGGGGATCTTGTGCTCGCGCATCGCGTCGATCACCTTGCGCACCTGCTTCGGCGTGCCTTGGCTGTCGGCATTGATCGGCCAGAGATAGAGCTCCCTGAGGCCGAAATCGCGGGCGAGGTAGCTGAAGGCGCCTTCGCTCGTCGCAAGCCAGCGGCGCGCCTCGGGCAGCGCGTCGATCGCCGCGCGGATCGGCGTGACGGTCGCCTCGATCTTCGCCGCATAGGCGGCTGCGTTGGCGGTATAGACCGCGGCATTGGCCGGGTCATGCTCGGCAAGGGCCTTGCGGATGTTCTCGACATAGATCAGCGCGACGGAAGGCGACATCCAGGCGTGCGGATTGGGTTTGCCGGTATAGGGACCTTCGGAAATGCCCATCGGCTCGACGCCGTCGGAGACGACGACGCTCGGTATGTCGCGCAGGTTGCGGAAGAAGCGTTCGAACCAGGTCTCGAGATTGAGCCCGTTCCACAGGATGAGGTCGGCATCCTGCGCCTTGACGATATCGCCCGGTGTGGGCTGGTAGTTATGGATCTCGGCGCCTGCGCGGGTGATGGACTCGACGGTGGCCGCGTCGCCCGCGACGTTCTGCGCAATGTCGGCGATGACGGTGAAGGTGGTGATCGCCTTGAATTTGTCCGCGGACAGCGCCGGCGCCGTGACGGCAAGCGCAAGGGCAAAACCCAGAAAAGCAACGCGGAACACACCTGCCAGCATCTGTCGATAGCCTCATTGTCGCGGCGACTGACAGGGCAATTAGAACATCCACTCGATTCTGTCAATGCAAATGCAAATCGTTTGCAACAAGAGGTCAAGGCGTGCGGGCTCGGATGCTCGGATGTGCCCGTGCTCATGCCGATCCATGCGCGCATGCACCGCCAGTTGCGAAAGGGAATTTTGCAAATCATTGTCATCTGACGCATAGTGCCGCGATGGTCGATTCAGCGGAGAAGCAGCGCGGCTACGAGGCGCAGTTGCGCGATGCGGGGGTGCGCATGACGCGTCCGCGGCGCGCCATCCTGAAAATCCTGGCCGAGACGGCCGACCACCCGGACGCGATGGAGATTTTCCGCCGCGCGGTGGCGCTCGACGACAGCATCTCGCTGTCGACGGTCTACCGCACCATGAAGCTTCTCGAGGACAAGGGCGCGATCCAGCGCCATGCCTTCGCCGGCGGGCCGTCGCGCTTCGAACAGGCCGACGGCGCGCACCACGACCATCTGATCGACATCGATACCGGCAACGTGATCGAGTTCCAGTCGGACCGGATCGAGGAATTGCAGAACGAGATCGCGAAATCGCTGGGCTACGACATCGTGCACCACCGGCTGGAGCTCTATGGCCGCAAGCGGCGGAAACGCTAGGTTCGTCGCAAGGCCTCAGGCCGAGCGCATCATGTCCGCCGCCTTCTCCGCGATCATGATCGTCGGCGCATTGGTGTTGCCGCCGATCAGCGTCGGCATGACCGACGCGTCCACGACGCGCAAACCTTCGAAACCATGCACCCTCAGGTGCGGATCGACCACGGCCATGTCGTCGACGCCCATGCGGCAGGTGCCGACCGGGTGATAGATCGTGTCGGCGCGGGCGCGGATGTGCTGCATCAGGTCGTCGTCTGAGCGCGCGTCGGCGGTGTACATCTCGCGATGGCGATAAGGCGCCAGCGCCGGGGCCTCGAGGATACGGCGCATCATCTTGACGCCTTTCAGCAGCAGCCCTGCATCGCGCTCGTCGGAGAGATAGCGCGGATCGATGCGCGGCGGCGCGAGCGGATTGGCATCGTTGAGGCCGACCTCGCCGCGCGCATGGGGCCGCAAGGCGCAGACATGGCACGAGAAGCCGTGGCCGAGATGCAGCTTGCGGGCATGGTCATCGATGATGCCGATGACGAAATGCAGTTGCAGGTCCGGCCGGCCGAGCGACGGATCCGACTTGAGGAAGGCGGCGCCCTCGGCGCCGGGCGAGGCGACCATGCCGGCTCCATCCCTGCGCCATTGCAGGATGTGGCGGATCATGTCGGCGCCGCCGCGCAGGCTGAGGCCCAGCATGTCGGTGTTCTTCGACGTCCAGGCCATGACGAAATCGACATGGTCCTGCAGGTTCCGGCCGACGCCGGGCAGTTCATGCCTTACCGCAATTCCGTGGCGCGCCAGTTCGTCCGCAGGGCCGATCCCTGACAGCAGCAGGAGCTGCGGCGAGTTGAAAGCGCCACCGCAGAGGATCACCTCGCGCCGGGCGGAGGCGGTTTCGTCGCGTCGCTTGCAGCGGTAGCGGACGCCGGCGGCGCGCCGGCCATCGAAGACGATGCCGGTCGCGTGCGCCCCGGTGATGACGGTCAGGTTGGGCCGGCCCATCGCCGGATGCAGATAGGCCGCCGCCGCCGATCAGCGCCCGCCGGTCTTCGCCCCGCCCCAGAACGGCGTCCCCTGGTAGAGTCCGGCGCCTTCCTGGTCCGGCCCGTTGAAATCGTCGTTCCGCCGGATTTGGTTTTCCGCGCAGGCCTCGACAAAGGCATGCGCCACCGGCCTCGGGTTGCGCTGGTCGGCGACGCGCAGCGGTCCGTCGCCACCATGCAGCGCGTCCGCTCCGCGCTCATTGCCCTCGGCGCGCCGGAAGTAGGGCAGCACCTCTTCCCACGACCAGCCGTCGCAGCCGGCATCGGCCCAGCCGTCATAGTCCGTCGGATGGCCGCGGATGTAGAGCATGGCGTTGATGGCGCTGGAGCCGCCGAGCGCCTTGCCGCGCGGCTGGTAGCCCTTGCGGCCGTTGAAACCCGGCTGCGGCACGGTCTCGTAGGCCCAATTGGAAATCTTCGGCCTGCCGGGCAGCAGGAGCGCGACGCCGGCCGGCGCGCGGACGAGGATGCCCTTGCCGTCGCCACCGGCCTCCAGCAGGCAGACCGTCACTGCTGGATCTTCCGTCAGGCGCGCGGCAAGCGTCGAGCCGGCAGAACCGCCGCCGACGATGACGTAGTCGTAGTCCATGAACATCCCCTCCCGGATCACCGGCGGATGTTTCCGTCCGGCAGGATCAGGGAAGCGGCAATCGCGCGGAAAGTAAAGGGGCCGGCATCAGTCCGGCACGCGCCGCCAGGCGTATTTCGCGCCCGGCGCCGCCGGCTTCGCGGTCGGCTGGTTGTAGAAAGGGATGCCGCCGGTCTCGCCCTTCTCCAGCCGCGCGATCAGCACCGGGTGCGAGACCTCGAACTCGTCGAAGCCGAGCCGCAGCATATGCGGAAGCTGGTCGACGAGCACCTGTCCGGTGGCGCGGATCGCTCCCTCAAAACCGTGGCGCGACCGCAAGAGCTCCGCCTTGGAGAAACTGCGGCCGTCGCTGAAGGCCGGAAAGGCGAGCGCGACGAGCGACAGGTCGGGCAGCAGGGCGACGATGCCGTCGAGCGCGTCGCCGGGCATCAGCAGTACGCCGATCCGTTCGCGCGCCAGGCGCCGCTGCTCGGGATCGAGCGCGAGAAAGACACGCAGCGGCAAAATGAAGCGCCCGTTCGACGCCAGCGCGTCAGCGCTTTCGGCGTGGCGCCATTCGTCCTCGCGAAAGCCAGCGGTCGTCCAGAGCCGCGTTGCGGGCGCGGGGATCGGTTCGGTCATCGGTAATCCTAAAGCGACGAAGCGGTCAGCGAGTGGTCGAGGTCCGACAGGTGAATGCCGCATTCGGTCTTGGCTTGTCCAGCCCACCGGCCGGAGCGTGCATCTTCGCCCGGCTGCACCGGCTGCGTGCACGGGAAGCAGCCGATCGACAGATAGCCATAGGCGACGAGCGGATTTTCGCGCAGCTGGTGCTCGCGCATATAGGCGGCGAGGTCGGCCGTCGTCCATTTCGCCATCGGGTTGATGCGGATGCGCGGTCCCACGGCCTCGAAGACCGGCAGGGCTGCGCGCGTCGCGGCCTGGAAGCGCTTGCGGCCCGTGAACCAGGCGGCGAGCGGCTCGACGGCGCGCGCCATCGGCTCGACCTTGCGGATGTTGCAGCAGGAATCGGTGTCGGTCTGGTGCAGAACGCCGTCCGGATCGACGGTCGCGAGCGCCTGCTCGAGCGGCTCGTAGACGCGCACGTTGCGCAGGCCGAAATCGGCGGCGAGCGCGTCGCGATACTGCAGTGTCTCGCCGAAATGCTTGCCAGTGTCGAGGAAGATCACCTGGAGCGCCGGGTCGACGCGGGCGATCATGTGCAGCAGGACGGCCGAATCCGCGCCGAAGGACGACACGGCGCCGATGCCGGCGGCGTCGAACCGGCCGATCGACAGCGCAATGATGTCCTGCGCCGCGAGGTGGCCGTAGCGCGCCTCGAGGGCCGCGGCCTCGATCGAGGCCTCGTCTTCCGCGTCAAGCGGCCTTAGCTTCGCCAGCATAGAGCGCCTCCTTGAACGGCGCTGCGCCGAGACGGCGGTAGGCGTCGAGGAATCTTTCCGACTTGTCGGTGCGATGGGCCAGATAGGTGTCGACGATGGTCTCGATCGCGTCGGTGATCTCGTCGGACGCAAAGCCGCGCCCGATGATCTCGCCGATCGAGGTGGTCTCGTCGCCGGAGCCGCCAAGGGTGATCTGGTAGAGCTCGGAACCCTTCTTCTCGACGCCGAGAATGCCGATATGACCGACATGGTGATGGCCGCAGGCATTGATGCAGCCGGAAATCTTCAGCTTCAGCTCGCCGATGTCGCGCTGCCGCTCGAACGAGGCGAAGCGGCGCGAGATCTCCTGGGCGACCGGAATCGATCGCGCGGTGGCTAGCGCGCAATAATCGAGGCCGGGGCAGGCGATGATGTCGGTGATCAGGTTCGAGTTCGCCGTCGCCAGATCGATCTCGACCAGCCGGTCGTAGACGGCCTTGAGGTCGGCGCGCGCGACATGCGGCAGGATCAGGTTCTGCTCGTGGCTGACGCGGATCTCGTCGAAGCCGTAGCGCTCGGCGATGTCGGCGACGGCCTCCATCTGACTGTCGGTCGCATCGCCCGGCGCCTCGCCGATGCCCTTTAGCGAGATCGTCACCGCGGCATAGTCCGGGTGCTTATGTGTGACGACGTTCTGGTCGAGCCATTCGCCGAAGGAACGCGAGTCGAGGCGCGCGAGCTTCAGCGCGTCGTCGCCTTCGGGACGGGGGTCCAGCGCGGGCGGCGCGAAATAGGCGTCGATGGCGCGCAGGTCCTGCTCGGGCAGCTTCAGTTCGCCGTCCTTCAGCGCCTGCCATTCGGCCTCGACCTGGCGGGTCAGTTCCTCGGCGCCGGTTTCGTGGACGAGGATCTTGATGCGCGCCTTGTACTTGTTGTCGCGCCGGCCGTTCAGATTGTAGACGCGGAGGATCGCCGTCGCATAGGACAGCATGTCCTTCTCGGGCAGGAAGTCGCGGATCTTCTTGGCGATCATCGGCGTGCGGCCCTGCCCGCCGCCGACATAGACGGCAAAGCCCAACTCGCCCGCTGCGTTCTTCTTCAGGTGCAGGCCGATGTCGTGTACCTGGATTGCGGCGCGGTCGCGCTCGGCGCCGGTCACCGCGATCTTGAACTTGCGCGGCAGGTAGGAGAACTCCGGATGCACCGACGACCACTGGCGCAGGATCTCGGCATAGGGCCGCGGATCGGCGACCTCGTCGGCCGCGGCGCCGGCGAAATGGTCGGCGGTGACGTTGCGGATGCAGTTGCCGCTGGTCTGGATGGCGTGCATCTCGACGGAAGCGAGATCGGCCAGGATCGCCGGCATGTCCGACAGCGCCGGCCAGTTGTACTGGATGTTCTGGCGCGTCGTGAAATGGCCGTAACCCTTGTCGTATTTGCGCGCGATGTGGGCAAGCATGCGCATCTGCTTCGCATTCAGCGTGCCGTAGGGTACCGCGACGCGCAGCATATAGGCGTGCAGCTGCAAATAGACGCCGTTCATTAGGCGCAGCGGACGAAACTGGTCCTCGGTGATCTCGCCCGCAAGCCTGCGCTCGACCTGGTCGGCGAACTCGGCGACGCGGGCGTTGACGAAGGACTGGTCGAATTCATCGTAGCGATACATGGCTGTCTTCTTGTTCGGTTGGGCGGTCGAGCCGTTCAGATCGAATAGAGCGGCTCGGGGCGGGCCTGAATGCCGAGATCGGGGCGGACGGTCGGCCCGGCGGCGCGGATGCGCTCGCGCAGACGAACGGGACGGATGGCGCCATCGACGATCTCGACATCGATCAGGTTGACATCGACGACCTCGTCATTGGCGAGCGCCGCCTTGCCGAGGCTCTCGAGCCTTTCCTCGCCTGCCGCGTCGCGCGCGAGGTCGGCGCCCTCGACGCTCTCGCGCCAGGTCGCGTCCGGGCCGAGCCAGACGGCGATGCCGTCGGTCAGGCGGTTGGCGGTGAGGATCTTCATGCGTCCGCTCCGGCTGCAAGGGCGGCGGCAGCGCGCCGGGGTGCCGCGAGCGCCCTCGACCGAGTAAAATTGGCGCCGGCGACCGCGTCGCCGATGATGGTCATGACCGGACCGGAGAGATCGTCGCGGTCCTGAAGCGCAGGCAGATCGGCCAGCGTGCCGTGGAACAGGCGCTTCTCGGCGCGGCTGGCGTTCTCGACGACGGCGACCGCGGTATCGGGCGACAGGCCCGCCTCGATCAGGCGGGTCGCGACGTCAGCCGCGATCGAGCGGCCCATGTAGACGGCGACGGTGGCGCCGCCGATGGCGAGGCTCGCCCAGTCTGGCAGCACGTCGCCCTTCAGGTCGTGACCGGTCGTGAAGACCATCGAGGAGGATACGCCGCGCAGCGTCAGCGGCAGTTCGAAATCGGCGGCGGCGGCAAACGCCGCGGTGACGCCGGGCACGATCTCGTAGGAGACGCCGGCGTCGCGCAGAGCGGCCATTTCCTCGCCGGCGCGGCCGAACACCAGCGGGTCGCCCGACTTCAGGCGGACGACGCGCCTGCCGTCGCGGCCGAGCGCGACGAGCAGGTCGTTGATCTCGGACTGGCTCTTCGAATGGCAGCCCTTGCGCTTGCCGACCGGGATGCGCTCGGCATCCCGGCGCCCCATGGCGATGACCGCCTCGGGCACCAGCGCGTCGTGTACGATGACGTCGGCTTCCATCATCAGGCGATGCGCGCGCAGCGTCAGCAGATCCTCGGCGCCCGGGCCGGCGCCGACCAGCGCGACATGGCCAACCGTCGCGCCCTGGCGGGCCAGCAGTTCGTCGGCCGCGGCGACGGCGTCGTCATAGTGGCCGATCTCCATGGCGCGGGCGGGCGCGCCCGCGAAGAACTCCGTCCAGTAGGCGCGGCGGGCGGTGCCCTTGGGGAGGATGCGTTCCACCGCCGCGCGATAGGATGAGGCGAGCGTGGCTAGCCGGCCAAGCGACGGCGACAGCATGCGGTCGATGCGGCTGCGGATCTGCTGCGCGAGCACGGGCGCGGCGCCTTCAGTGCCGATGGCGACGACGACCGGCGCGCGGTTGACCAGCGCGGGCGTGAAGAAATCGCAGAGTTCTGGCCGGTCGACCGCGTTGACGCAGAGCCCGGCGGCATGCGCGTCTGCGACGATGCGCCGGTCGAGCGTCTCGTCGCCCGTTGCAGCGAACACCAGCGCGGCGCCAGCCAACGTCTCGGCCTGATAGGAAGAGGCAAGGTGCGCTGCGCCATTTGCGGCGATCCAGGCGGCGAGTTCCGGCCCCGGCGCGTCGGAAACGATGCGGATCGACGCGCTCGATTGGCCCATCAGCCGCGCCTTGGCAAGCGCCTCCTCGCCGTTGCCGACGATTGCAACGACGCGATTCTTCACTTTCATGAAGATCGGAAAGGCGTTGATCTTTGGCTCGGACGAAGACATGCGGACGGACTCCGGGGTGGTGTGGCACTATCGGGCATCGGCGCGCGATTCAGAAGGAATGGCGTGGCGCGCGGCATCGCGGAAGGCAATCGGTTTTCCGAGTGGCCGAAGGGGAGCGCAATAAAATCCTACCGCGCGGCCCGATGTCGCGCGGGCCTGCTGTCCGTGCGATTGTGCTGGGTTAAAGAGAGAAGTGCCCCGCGCGCAGGAGTGAGCACGACGAACCGGACGCGGAACGCGCGAGATACATACAACGACGCGAGCAGACCGTTCGCAGCACGTTGCAGGTGTTTCGCCGCGTCCGAGACGGCGTCGATCAGCCGGACAGGAAACCGCGCAGCAATGCGATCTCCGGGCCGCTCGCTAGGGTCGGCGCATGGCCGACGCCGGGATAGGCCACCAGTCTAGGCCGCGGCCCGCGGCGCGTCATCTCGTCGGCGACGCGCGCCGACAGCACGTCGGAGTTTTCGCCGCGCAGCAGCAGCGTCCGCGCGGCGATCGCGTCGTAGGAATCCCAGACGTCGAGGTCCGCCTTGTGGTGGGTGAACTGCGAGACGATGTGCGGATCGTAGTGGACCGTGACGCGGCCATCATCGGTGCGGCGCGCGGACGTATCAGCCATCCGGCGCCAGAACGCATCGTCGTTCGCGCCAAACGGCGCGTAATTTGTGCGTAGCCATCCCTCGAGTTCGGCGACCGTATCGTAGACCGGAGGGTTGCCGACATAGGCGGCGATGCGGCCGGTGCCGGCCTCCGGAATGTCAGGGCCGATGTCGTTGACGACGAGGTGGGTGATGCGTCCCATCAGCCGTCCGGCGGCCAGCGTCACGCCGATCAGGCCGCCCATCGAGGTGCCGACCCAGCGCATTCGGTCGATGCGGTAGTGGTCGAGCAGGCCGAGCGCCGTGTCTCCGAAGACCTTGTATGAGTAGTCGACTTCGGGGCGCTTCGCCCAGCTCGACAGGCCGCGGCCGATCGTGTCGGGACAGAGCACGAAATAGGTGTCCGACAGCGCGTCGGCCGCCTCGTCGAAGTCGCGTCCGGTGCGGGCAAGCCCGTGCCACATGATCAGGGCCGGGTTTGCCGGATCGCCCCACTCGGTGACGTGCACCTCGAAGCCGGCGGCCGGCACATAGGCGGAGCGCGGCATCGTCATCGACGGTATCCCTTGTGCATGAGCGTTCCCGCGATGCCGGCGGGGAAGAAATAGACGAGCAGGATGAACAGGACGCCGAGCCAGAGCAGCCACCGGTCCGGATTGAGCAGGTCCGGCACGAGCGGGATGCCGGCCGTCAGCTCCGCGCCGGCCTCCATCAGGTCCTTCAGATAGAACTGCGCGAGGCTCATGACGACGACGCCGATGACGGCGCCGACCATGGTGCCCATGCCGCCGATCACCACCATGAGCAGGATATCGATCATGATGTGGAAGGACAGCGTCACGTCGGGTCCGGCATATTTCAGCCACACCGCGCGCAGCACCCCCGCGAGCGCGGCGATCACCGCGGCGAGGCAGAAGATCGCGGTGCGGTAGGCGACCACCTTGTAGCCGATCGCCTCGGCGCGCATCTCGTTTTCGCGGATCGCCTTCAGCACGGAGCCGAGCGGCGACGCGACGACGCGCATCATGAAGAGGAAGAGAACCAGGCTCGCCAGAAAGACGAAATAGTAGGCGGCGATTCTGCCGTTCAG
>JAUYMV010000160.1 GCA_030698645.1 Mesorhizobium sp. | reverse complement strand
GGCAATTGCGGAATCTACTCAATGCCGCCCTTGCCACCGGGCAAGGCTTTGCCGCCCGGATTTTCCGCATGATCCACGGCGATCACTTCCCACTCGCGCCCGCCGACCGTCGCCAGGTCCCCGACCCTCCTGCCGAAAAGCGCCACGGCCATCGGCGAGACATGGCTGATCGTGCCGTGCGCGGCGTCGGCTTCGTCCTCGCCGACGATGCGCCAGACCTTGCGCCCGCCGTCCTCGCCCTCCAGCGTGACGGTCATGCCGAAGCGCACGACGTCGACGTCCGGCTCGGGCACCGAGACTTCGGCGCTCTCGCGCCTGGCCGTCCAGTAGCGCAGGTCGCGCGACAGCAGCGCGATCTTCTCGCGGTCCTCGGCGGCTTCCGCGGCGCCGAGCTCGGGCCTGAGGCGGGCAAGCTCCGCGTCGATCGCGGCCAGGCCTTCGGGCGTCACCAGATTGCGGTGCGGGCTGACCGGCCGCTCGCCGATGTCCTGCAGGGCGCCGGCGTCGTCTTCCTTGGTAAATGCGCTGCTCATTTACCAAACCTAGGCTCCGCTCCCCGGCATGGCAAGTTTTCCCGCCGCCGCGTCTGGCATGGTCTATGCTGCGTCTCCCTCTGCGCAAGAGGACTGTGCCAATGCTGAACAGACGCCGCTTCCTGACCGCCACGGCCGGCTTCGCCGCCGGCGGGCTGGTCATGCCCTACGCCCAGGCCGCTGGCGCGCTCGCCGGCATCGACCTCGCCGCCATGCGCGGCTCGATCAACGCGTCCGATCTCGGCGTCCACCCCGGCGCCTTCGACGACCAGAGCAAGGCGTTCTCGAAGATGCTGGCCAAGGCCGCCGGCACCGACACGCCGGTCTTCATGCCACCCGGCACCTACACGATCTCCAACATCACGCTGCCCGCCCGCGTCCGCCTGTCGGGCGTGCCCGGCGCCACCCGTCTGGTCTATGCCGGCGACGGCCATCTGCTCGCCGCCGAGAACGCCGAGCATATCGAGCTCACGGGTCTCGTCCTCGACGGCGCCAACCGCTGGCTCGGCGACAATGCGCAGGGCATCGTCGACCTGCGCGGCGTCGCCCATTTCGTGCTCGACAACTGCCGGGTGATCGGCGCCGGCAAGAACGGCATCGCGCTGGAGCGCGTGTCGGGCCGCATCGAGCGCAGCGAGATTTCGGGCGCCGCCGACGCCGGCATCTGGAGCGTCGACTCCGGCCGCCTGCGGATCACCGGAAACAGCGTTTCCGACTGCGGCAATGGCGGCATCCTGGTGCATCGCTGGCAGCCGGCGGAAGACGGCACCATCGTCTCCGGCAACCGCGTCGAGCGCATCCTCGCGCGCAATGGCGGCACCGGCCAGTTCGGCAACGGCATCAACGTCTTCCGCGCCGGCAACGTCATCGTCTCCGGCAACCAGGTCGCCGACTGCGCCTTTTCCGCCATCCGCTCCAATTCGGGCAGCAACATCCAGATCTCCGGCAACACCTGCCTGCGCTCGGGCGAGACCGCGCTCTATTCCGAATTCGCCTTCGAGGGCGCCGTCATCTCGGGCAACATCGTCGACGGCGCGGCGAACGGCATCTCGGTGGTCAATTTCAACGCGGGCGGGCGCATGTCGGCGGTGTCGGCCAATCTCGTCCGCAATCTCTCCGAGACGGGCCCCTATCCGGCGGATGCCCCCGGCTTCGGCGTCGGCATCACCGTCGAGGCGGATGCGTCGCTCACCGGCAACGTCATCGAGAACGCGCCGCGCTACGGCATGCATCTGGGCTGGGGTCCGTTCCTGCGCAACGTCGTCGCCACCGGCAACGTCATCCGCAACGCCGGCGAGGGCATCGCCGTGTCGGTGGTCGAGGGCTCCGGGTCGGCGGTCATCTCGGACAATGTCTTCGACGCAACGCCGCGCGGCGCGGTCGTCGGCCACCGCTGGAGCGAAGCCGTGACCGGCGATCTCACGATCGACGGCGCGGCGGTGTTTCCGGGCCTGACGGTGGAGCGCAACCGGGTGAGCTGAGCCACTATCCTGACGTCGATGGCGCTGGACCGAGCCTTGGCGCGAGGAACAAGCCCCATCCGAGATTCCTGCGCCGCGCGGTCAGCGCCAGGACGATCAACGTCAAGACGAGCAGCATGGCCTCGGCGACCGGAGTTGCATACCAGATCCCCTGCTCGCCGTACGAGGCGGCGAAGATGACGACCAGCGGCACCGTGAACAGATAGGGTTTCGCCAGGCTAAGGATGGCCGCCCGCGCAGCATCGCCAAGTGCCTGGAAGTAGCTGCCCACGATCAGGAGCGGACCGGAGACGAAATACATGGTAACGAGAACCGGCAGGATACGGGCGACTTCCGCGGCTACAGGCCCGTCACCCACGAAAAGCGGGCCAATAGACCCAGCGAAGGCAACGAGCACTGCCTCGACCGCCAGACAGTAGACCAGCGCCGCCGCCATGACCACAAGCAACGCCCTGTTGGAGCGCGGCAGCAGGCCCGCTCCGACATTGTTGCCGACGATCGCCTGCATTGCCTGGCTGAGGCCCAGAAGGGGCAGGAAGGCGAATGTCATGACGCGGGTGATGATGCCGTAGGCAGCGACAACGACATCGTATCGATTTTCGGCCACCGCCTGAAGCGCCGCTATGATGGCCGCCGACACAATCGCGAGACCGACGAATCCGAGGCTTTGTGGCGCGCCGAGCGCAACGATCCGGCGCGAGCCCGTCAAGCGCGCGCGTATCAGGGACGAGGAATCCAGCGCGGTTTTCCCAAATGTCCGGAAGAGGAACAGCAGCACAAGTGCCAACGCCTGCGCCAGCACGGTCCCGTAGGCGGAGCCCGCAACGCCGAGCCCCATCCAGACGATCAGCGCATAGTTGAAGCCGAGATTGGCCACCGACACGAACAGGCTGGTCAGCGCCATCAGGCCGGCGCGCCCCTCGCAGCGCAGGGCGTCCGCGTTCACCGCAAGCACGAACTGCAATGGACAGGACAATACGACGATCGAGATGTAGGCAAAGGCCATCCCGCCCAGTGTACCCGGCCCATTCGTCAGGGTCAGGACCGTCGCCTCGCCAAAGCAGAGGAACAGGACGATGAGAGCAACGGCGATCGCGAGGGCAAGCCGATGGGCGGTGGCAAGGACACTGCGCGCCACGTTGATGTTGCCGGCCCCGAGGTGGCGGGCGAGAAGGCTGGCCATGCCGCCGGAGACCAGCACCGTCAAGGCGACAAGCAGCATGAACAGCGGAAACACCGCCGTCACCGCGCCGACCGCGTCAGGGCCGACATAGATTCCCAGCATCACCGCGTCGGTCACGGTGAGCAGGCCGTTCATGCTCATCACGAAGATGATCGGAAGCGCCGTCCTGACAATGATCGCGCCGACGGGGGCCGTCAGATAGGCATTCGAACCGGAGGTGTCTGGCGACATCCCGCTCTCCTCAAAAAACGCATCTCGACTGCAGGAGGGCGCTCGCATTGCCCACCACGCGAAATGCTTCGAGGGGTGAGATGTCGGGTCATGCCCAGATCTTCACCTTGACCTAATGGTCAGCGAGCGGCAGGCGTCTGGAGCCTTCGCGTGCTGGTAATCGAAACGTGGCGCAGCGTCAAGCGATCAAGACCGCCCGAAAGGAGAAGACATGCGTCGCTAGTCGCGAGGCGCGCCATCGGCCGCCCGCACGCTCCCCACATCGATCCCGTTCCAGTTCGTCATCGTCACCTCCGCCATCGCGCCGAAGGTTGCCGAAAGCGTCGCATCGTCCTTGAGCAGCTCCGCCAGCAGCGCCGCGACCGCGACTTCCGCCGCCCGTCCCGCGCCGTCGTCGATCTTCAGCGCGAAGCCGAGGCCCAGTTCCGGCACGGCGCCGCAATAGACGCCCTCGGCGCCGATCTTGACGAAGACGCGGCCGGGCGCGGCCTGCATCATCGCGGTGTCGGCGCGGGCGGTACCCGCGACATAGAAGGGCTCCGCCATGCAGGCGGCGAACAGACGCCGCGCGGCGGCGGCGCGCACCGGCTCCAGCCCCTGCCCCGTCGCCAGCCGCGCGAAGCCCGACGCCAGGTTCGTCAGCGGCACCGCATAGGTCGGGATCGAGCAGCCGTCGGTGCCGGAATTGTCGGCGGCGTGACTGGCCCCGGTCACTTGCGTCATCGTCGCGGCGATGATGCGCTGGTAGTCGTGGCCGATCTTCACGTAGCCCCGGTGGTCCAGCCCCATGTGCCGGCAGGCGCAGACGAAGCCGGCATGCTTGCCAGAGCAGTTGTTGTGCAGAGCGGAAGGGGCGTTTCCTTTCCGCGCGAGTTCGATCAGCGCCGGCTGGTGCGACGGCCAGTGCGTGCCGCATTCCAGCGCCGTCTCGTCCAGCTCGGCGCGGCCGAGCATCGACAGCGCCAGTTCCGCATGCGCCGGCTCGCCATTGTGCGAGGCGCAGGCGAGCGCCAGTTCCCGCGCGCCGAAACCGAAGCGGTCCGACGCGCCGCTCTCGACCAGCGGCAGCGCCTGGATCACCTTGACCGCCGAGCGCGGAAACACCGGCCGCTCGACATCGCCGACCGAGACCAGCGTCCCGCCATCGCCATCGACCACGGCAATCGCGCCACGATGACGGCTCTCCACCACGCCGCCGCGGCGGATTTCTGCGAGGATCGGATTCGTCATGGTTTCACCAAGATGGCCGCACTATCTGAATGGAAGAGCACCTAACGCGCCGTACCCCGCAACGCAAAG
>JAUYMV010000153.1 GCA_030698645.1 Mesorhizobium sp. | reverse complement strand
TGCCGGCCTTGAAGGTTTCCGGCGTCAGATCCTTGCCCGCCGCCTCGAGGCCCTGGACCAGCGTGTTGGCAGCCGAGTAGCCGAGCTGCGCGGCGGTGCCGGGCGCCTCGTTGAACTTGGCCTGGAACGACTCCGCCCATGCCTTCAGCTCCGGATTGTCCATCCGGTTCTCGAGGTCGGACCAGCCGGCCGCCGCGTAGTAGCCTTCGGTGATGCCTTCCGGCACCTTGGCGACCGCGGTGTTGAAGCCGGCGGACGAGCCGATGAAAGACACGTCGTTCCAGCCGAGCTTCTTCGCCGTGCCGAGCACGATGATCGTCTGGCGCACACCGATGGCGGTGGCGACGATGTCGCAGCCCGCTTCCCGAAGCTTGGTCAGCGACCCGACGAAATCCTGCTCGTCGGGGCGGTGCTGGGTTTCGGCCGCATAGGTCAGCCCGAGTTCCTCGGCCTTCTCCTTCGTGCCTTCGAACACTTCGAGGCCGAAATCGGACGGGAAATACATGGCGCAGATTTCCTTCGCGCCCTTCTCCTTGGCGAGATATTCGACGCCCGCCTTGAGCTGGTCGTAGTAGGAAGAGGTGCCGGTGTATTTGTAGGTGATGTCGCCCTCGACCATCTGGCGCGCCGCGGTCAGCGGCGAGACATTGGCGATCTTCTTCGGCTCCATGATCTGGAACCCGGCGATGTTGTGCGGCGTCCCGAGGTTCAGGATCATCGCGAACACCTTGTCCGAATTGACCAGCTTGTTGAAGTTCTGCTGCGCCTTCGGAACCTGGTAGCCGTGATCCTCGACGACGAACTTGATCTTGCGGCCATGGATGCCACCAGCGTCGTTGACGCCCTCGAAATAGAGTTGCGCGGCCTTGATCGCCTGCACGTTGAACGGCGCGAAGACGCCGGACAGATCGCCGTTGGACCCGATGACGATTTCCGTGTCACTCACGCCCTGGACGTCCTGCGCCATCGCCGTGCCCGCCATGCCGGCCGCAAGGCCGAAGGCGAGAATCGAATTCGTGATAGTTTTCCTCATGGACTTTTCCTCCTGGTTTCTTGTTACAGCACGGCGTCCGAGCCGTACATTTCGTCGATCAGCTTCTTGTGCTTGGTTTCAACGAAGCTGCGTTTCAACTTCATCGTGGCCGTCAACTCGTCGTCTTCGGCGGTCAACAGCACATCGATCAAGCGGAAATCCTTGATCTGCTCCACCCGGGCGAACTCCCGGTTGGCATCTTCCACGACACCGGCGATCAGTTCGCGCACCTCCCTGGCGGCGCACAGCGAGCGGAAATCGCTGAACGGCACGCGGCGGTCCTGCGCGAACTTCTCGACGTTCTCCTGATCGATCATGATCAGGCAGGAGAGGAACTTGCGCTTGTCGCCGATCACCACCGCGTCGGAGATGTAGGGCGAGAATTTCAGCCGGTTCTCGATCTCGGCAGGCGTGATGTTCTTGCCGCCGGCGGTGATGATGATGTCCTTGGCGCGGCCCGTGATGTAGAGGAACCCCTCATTGTCGAAACGGCCGACATCGCCGGTCCTCAGCCAGCCATCCTCGGTGATGGTCTCGGCGGTCTTCTCGGGCTTGTTCCAGTATCCCTTGAACACGTTGCCGCCGCGAAACAGGATTTCGCCGTCCGGCGCGATCTTCACCTCGCCGCCCGGCACCACCTTGCCGATGCTCCCGGTCTTGAACTCGCTCGACGTATTGAGCGAAATGACGCCCGAGCTTTCCGTCATGCCGTAGCCTTCCAGCACGTCGACGCCGATCGCCTTGTACCATCTCAGCAGGTCGGGCGAGATCGGCGCCGCTCCGGTCGTACCGCGCCGCAACCGGTCGAAGCCGATCATGCGGCGCAGATTGCGTAGCACGACGAAATCGAAGAACGCGAAGGCGAGGCGGGTGCCGAGCGGAACCGGCTTGCCGTCCTCGAGATAGGCGGCGCGCTTCATGCCGGTCTTAAGCGCCATCCGATAGGCGAGCTTACCCAGCCGCGTCGCCTCGCCCGACATGATCGAGATGCGCGAATAGACCTTTTCCCAGACGCGCGGCACGGCGGTGAAGACGTGCGGGCTGACCTCGCGGACATTGTCGAACACCGTCTCGGGGCTTTCGGCGAAGTTCACCTTGCTGCCGAAACCGATCGGGATGAAGACCGTGATCAGCCGCTCCAGGATATGACAGAGCGGCAGGAAGCAGACCTGTTCGTCGGCCTCGGTGACGGGCAGCGTCAGGGCCGAGCCGATGATCGACACGATGATGTTCTCATGGCTGATCATGGCCCCCTTGGGCGGCCCGGTCGTGCCGGACGTGTAGACCAGGATCGCGGTGTCCTTGGGCGAGGAACTGGCGATCTCCTCCTCGAACCGGTTCGGGTGCTGCTTCAGGAAATCCTGTCCGAGCCGGTAGAGATCGTCGAGAAAGATCACCTTGTCGTCGGCGAAGCCGTGCAGGCCCTCGCGCTCGTAGACGATGACGTAAGCAAGCCCCGGCATGTCGTCGCGAACCGACAGATATTTGTCGAGCTGCTCGTCGTTCTCGACGAAAAGGAAACGGCTGTCGGAATCGTTGACCAGATAGCGCAACTGTGAGGCGGCGTCCGTCGTGTAGACGCCCGACGAAATGCCGCCCACGGCCTGCACGCCGAGATCGGTGTAGAGCCATTCCTTGTTGTCCTCGGAGAGGATCGACACCACCTCGCCCCGCTTCAGCCCGAGCGCCAGCAGGCCGAGGCCGATCAGCCGCGCATTGGCGTAGAACTCCGCCCAAGTGTAGGACAGCCATATGCCGTAGTCCTTCTCGCGATGCGCGATCTTCGGGCCGAGCTTGGCGCAGCGCTCGCGAAACAGCTTCACAAGCGTGTCGGCGCCATCGAAAAGATAGGGTCCGCCGGATGTCAGGTCGGCATTGAAGCTGTGTCCGTCCAGTGTCCTCTGGGGCGGGATCTTGCCGGCGACCGTCATTGGTTCCTCCCGTTTCGAGTTTGGCTCAACGCCACGTCTTCTTCTGCTTCCAGCGCTTTTGGCCGCGCTGCGTCTCGCCCTGGACGCCCAGGTAGAATTCCTGCACGTCCTTCGACTCGAGCAGCCGTTTCGAATGGTCGGCCATCACCAGCCGCCCGAGTTCCATCACGTAGCCGTAGTCGGACACTTCGAGCGCTACCTTGGCGTTCTGCTCGACCAGCATCATGGTCACGCCCTGCTCGCGGTTGAGCCTGCGGATGATCGTGAAGATCTCTTTCACCAGCAGCGGCGAGAGGCCGAGGCTCGGTTCGTCGAGCAGCATCAGCTTCGGCCGCGCCATCAGGCCGCGGCCGATCGCCAGCATCTGCTGCTGGCCGCCCGACAGCGTGCCGGCCGCCTGCCTGCGGCGTTCGGCGAGGATCGGGAAATAGCCGTAGACCATCTCGTGGTCCTGCCGCACGCCGTCCGCGTCCGAACGCGTATAGGCCCCCATCTTGAGGTTTTCCTCGACGGTGAGCAGCGGAAACACCTCACGGCCCTCCGGCACATGCACGATGCCGGCGCGAACGACGCGGTCCGGCTCGTCGCCCGCGATATTGCGGCCGCCATACCAGATCTCGCCCTTCTCCGGGCTCATCACGCCGGAAATGGTCTTCAGAAGCGTCGTCTTTCCCGCACCGTTCGCACCAAGCACGGTGACGATCTGGCCTTCGGGCACGTCGAGGCTGATGCCGCGGATCGCCATGATCGGCCCGTAGTAACTCTCCAGGTTCCTGACCGACAGGACGGTGCGCGCCTCGGTGCTCGTCGGATTGATCGCTTGCTTCAGCATCACGCCACCACCCTCTGGTTCTCGTCGGTGACGCCGATATAGGCTTCGATAACCTTGG
>JAUYMV010000147.1 GCA_030698645.1 Mesorhizobium sp. | reverse complement strand
GGTGGGTCGCATAATAGCGTATCCACGCAGTCGGCAGCGTGCTCAGGTTGAACCTGGAGGCAATCCGCTTGGTACAGCTTGCCGAGGTTAGTCTCAAACACTGGTACTCGTAGTGGCGTCGTCATTCCGCCGCCTCCTGCTTCTCCACGCCTGCCATCAGCAGGCCGAGTTCGCCTTCGCTGGCGTCCGGGCTTCGCTCGCCGACGATGCGTCCGTCGAACATCACCAGGATGCGGTCCGACAGCGAGCGGATCTCGTCGAGTTCGACCGAGACCAGCAGCACCGCCTTGCCCTGGTCGCGCATGGCGATGAGGCGCTTGTGGATGAACTCGATGGCGCCGACGTCGACGCCGCGCGTCGGCTGGCCGACGACGAGCACGTCGGGGTCCTGCTCCATCTCCCGCGCCAGCACGATCTTCTGCTGGTTGCCGCCGGAGAAATTCGCCGTCTTCAGGCGCGGATTGGCCGGCCGAATGTCGTATTTCTCGATCTGGCTTTCGGCGCCGGCGCGGATCTTGTCGATGTTGAGGAAAAGGCCTTTCTGGTAGGCGGCCTCGTCGTGATAGCCGAGGATCGAGTTCTCGTATTCCTCGAACGGCAGGATCAGTCCGGTGTGCTGGCGGTCCTCGGGCACGTGGGCGAGGCCGCGGTCGCGCAGGTCGCCCGGGCCGGCGGCGCCGGTCACGTCGACCGGCGCGCCGCCGAGCAGGACGGTACCGGATACGGCGCGGCGGATGCCCGAGATCGTCTCGATGAGCTCGGACTGGCCATTGCCGGCGACGCCGGCGATGCCGACGATCTCGCCGCCGCGCACCTCGAAGGAGACGTCCTTCACCATGGTCACGCCGCGCATGTCCTTGACGACGAGATTCTTCACCGCGAGCCGGACGTCGCCCGGATGCGCGGCGCCCTTCTCGACGCGCAGCAGGACATGGCGGCCGACCATCAGTTCGGCCAGTTCCTCGACGGTGGTCTCCGACGTCTTGCGCGTCGCCACCATGGCGCCCTGGCGCATCACCGAGACGCTGTCGGTCACCGCCATGATCTCGCGCAGCTTGTGCGTGATCAGGACGATGGTCTTGCCCTCGTCCTTCAGCCTGCGCAGGATGCGGAAGAGGTGGTCGGCCTCGGCCGGCGTCAGCACGCCCGTTGGCTCGTCGAGGATCAGGATGTCGGCGCCGCGATAGAGCGCCTTGAGGATCTCGACGCGCTGCTGCAGTCCGACCGGCAGTTCCTCGATGAGGGCGTCGGGATCGACCTCCAGCCCGTATTCGGTTTCAAGCTGGTGCAGCGCGCCGCGGGCCCTGGCGATCCCTTGGTTGAGCAGGGCCGCGCCCTCGGCGCCGAGGATGATGTTCTCGAGCACGGTGAAGTTCTCGACCAGCATGAAGTGCTGGTGCACCATGCCGATGCCGGCCGCGATGGCGTCGTTGGGCGTCTTGATGACGACCGGCTTGCCGCCGACCCTGATCTCGCCGGAATCGGCCTGGTAGAAGCCGTAGAGGATCGACATCAGCGTCGACTTGCCGGCGCCGTTCTCGCCGATGATGCCGTGAATCGTGCCGCGCTTGATCTCGAGATGGATGTCCCGGTTGGCGCGCACCGCGCCGAAACTCTTGTTGATGCCGATGAGTTCGATTGCGGTCTCGGCCATGCCTGCTGCCACTCTCCGGCGTTTGATCGTTTGGTCAAATTCCTAGCATGCGCATGCCGGCCGTGCCAATTGCCGATGCCCACGCTTCCACTCTCGACAATCCCGGGCAGGCTTGTCAATTTCGCCGGGTGGCCGCGCGCCCGTTTACCGGCCGCATGCGGCAGAAAGGCTTCAGATGCCCGATCGAACCGATGGCCGGCTGGTCCGGCTGGAAATGCTGGCCGCCGAGCAGGAAAAGATCATCGCCGAACTGTCCGCCGAGATCGCCGGCCAGTGGACGACGATCGAACGCATGCAGAAGAAGCTCGACGCGCTCGCCGGGCGTTTCGTCGCGCTGGAGGAGCAGACCGCCCCGGACGTGCCGAACACAAGGCCGCCGCACTGGTGAGGCCGGGCCGCGCGGCCGCGAGAAACTGCATCCAGATACGAAACTGCCGGCGCGAGGCCGGCAGTCCGATGGCTGGAACAGACCCCGATCAATAGGGGCAGGCGTTGTCCGACATGTAGTCGTGCACGGTGACGGTGCCGGCGATGATGTCGGCCTTGGCCTTGTCGACCGCGGCCTGCATCTCGGCGGTGACGAGCGCCTTGTTGTTGTCGTCCATGGCGTAGTCGATGCCGCCTTCCTTGAGGCCGAGCGAATTGAAGCCGGGCGTGAAGGCGTCGTTCTTGGCGTCCATGAAGGCGTTGTAGACGGCGACGTCGACGCGCTTCAGCATCGAGGTTAGCACCTTGCCCGGCTGCAGGCCGTTCTGGTTGGAATCGACGCCGATGCCGAGCTTGCCGGCATCCGCCGCCGCCCGCAGGACGCCGACGCCGGTGCCGCCAGCCGCCGCGTAGATGACGTCCGCGCCCTGGTCGATCTGCGACTTGGCGATCTCGCCGCCCTTGGTCGGATCGTTCCAGGCAGCCGGCGTGTCGCCGGTCATGTTCTGGATGACGTCGGTGGCGCCCGCGGCCTTCGCGCCGCCGACATAGCCGCAGCCGAACTTGCGGATCAGCGGTATGTCCATGCCGCCGACGAAGCCGACCTTCTTGCTCGTCGACGCCATCGCCGCCATCACGCCGACGAGATAGGAGCCTTCGTTCTCCTTGTAGACGACGGAGCGGACGTTCGGCTTGTCGACGACCATGTCGATGATCGCGAACTTGGTGTCCGGGAACTCGGTGGCGACCTTCTCGAGCGCGGCCGCCCAGGAGAAGCCGGCCATCACGATCGGGTTGTTGCCGTCCTCGGCGAACTTGCGCAGCGCCTGCTCGCGCTGAGCGTCGTTCTGGATCTCGAAATCGCGATAGGCGATGCCGGTCTCGGTCTTGAACTTCTCGGCGCCCGTGAACGCCGATTCATTGAAGGATTTGTCGAACTTGCCGCCGAGATCGTAGATGATCGCCGGCTTCACGTCGGCTGCGAAGGCCGGCAGTGCCATTGCGGTTGCGGCCAGGAGGCCGAGAACGATACGCTTCATGTGATCCACACCCTGTTGGTTTTCTTGTTCCGGACGCCCGTGCGGCACACACCCATTGCTGCGCGGCCAGACGCCTGGCAGGCCTGAAAAGCCCGCTCAAAGGCCAGTCTTGCATGCCGCTGAATAAAATTCACGCGGAATTTTGACCGGATGGAAAACCATTCGAACAGGGTTTACGCGGTCGCCGCCGCCGGAATCGTGCAGGCCACGCCGGTGCCCTTGAGCCCGCAATAGCCGTACGGGTTCTTGGCCAGGTACTGCTGATGCTCGTCCTCGGCATAGTAGAATGCCGGCGCCGGCTCGATCTCGGTGGTGATCTTCTGCTGGCCGGCCGACTTCAGCGCCGCCGCATAGGCATCGCGCGAAGCGAGCGCCTCGGCCAGCTGTGCGTCGGTCGTCGTGTAGAGCGTGGAGCGGTAGGTCGTGCCGACGTCGTTGCCCTGGCGCATGCCCTGCGTCGGGTCGTGGCTCTCCCAGAAGATCTTCAGCAGCGTGGCAAAGCTGACCTCTTTCGGGTCGTAGACGACGATCACCACCTCGGCGTGGCCGGTCATCCCCGTGCAGGTCTCCTGGTAGGTCGGGTTGGGCGTCGCGCCGCCGGCATAGCCGACCGCGGTGACGTAGACGCCCGGCGTCTGCCAGAACAGGCGCTCGGCGCCCCAGAAGCAGCCCATGCCGAAATAGGCGGTTTCGAGCCCGTCGGGAAAGGGCGCCTTGATCGGCCGCTTGGAGACGAAGTGCTTCGCCGCCGTCGGCATCGCGCGGTCGCGGCCGGGCAGCGCTTCGCCTGGCTTGGGCAGGTGCAGTTTCTTGTTCAGCATGTCGCTCAGGAAGAACATGGGTTTGCCTCCTTGTTGGCGTGTCAGTTGTCGGTCGCGAAGCGCCCGATGCGCCGCGCCGGACGGCGGCCGATGGCAAAAAGCAGGAAGGCCAGCACCGCGAAGACGATGAAGCCCGGCACCTTCAGCAGGGCCAGCATCGCCGGATCCCACACCAGTTCGAGGCCATTGGCCTGCAATGTCGCCTGCAGGCTCTCCAGCGAGTCCGGCGCATATTCGAACCAGGTGCCGCCGAGCGGCGTCGGGTCGAACTTCGAGATGGCGATGGAGCGCGTCGCGTCGAGCACGGCGAGGACGACGGCAACCGCCAGCGTCGCCATGGCGAGGAGCCTGAACAAAAAACGGATCATGCAATTTCCACGCTGGACCGCAACTTTCGGCCGGGTTGTCGGGCGCCATGCATGGCGCCGTTCGCTTGGTCCCTATGTATGGCGTCCGGGCCGCCGCATCAATTCCCGCACGCGAAATTGAACATCGGCCGATGCCGTTAGCCCGCCGCGCCACGGCGCGTACGCCGGATGGCTATGGCGAGCCCGAGGCCGGTCGAGACGAGCATGACGAGCAGCGCGATCGCCACCGTCGCATAGCCGCAGCCGCCTTCGAAGCAGCTCACCTCCATCCAGTCGACGATCACCGCGCCGCCGATGAAGCCGAGCACGGCGCCAAGCACCCCGCCGACGACCGCGCCAAGGAAGCCGTTGATCAGGTAGACGCCGGCCGGCGGGCGGGACGCCGGCGCGGCGGAGGGCGGCGTCCGGCGCACGATCGCGATGCAGGCGACGTCGATGGCGATCGCCACGGCGGCGATGATCCATGATACGGGCGTGACGACGTAGACGTCGCTGAACAGGGTCGCGACCTGCAGGCCGAGGCGGGTGAGGATGTCGAACCCGGCCCAGAGGGAGAACGCCGTCGCAAACAGCGGCGATCCGCGCCAGAAGAGGCCGGCGACGTAGAGGCCGGCGAGCACGGTGACGAGATCGACCGCGATTCCGGCATAGAGCATGTTGGTGACGAAATCGGGCAGGCGATAGTCGAACGTGGCGCGCCACGCCTGGACAATGCCCCAGGCGGACAGCGCCATGACGATGAAGAGCCAGAGCGAGGGCAGCGACGCCGCGCCGACCGGCCCGACCTTGGGCGCC
>JAUYMV010000145.1 GCA_030698645.1 Mesorhizobium sp. | reverse complement strand
AACTCGTTTTCGCGGATGACGACCGACACATTGTCGAGTGCGGCGACCTGTTCGGCGCCGGAGCCGAAGAGCTTGCGGACATTGCGGACGTCGATGGCGCTCTTTTCCGGTTTTGCCGGCACTCTGTCTGCCCCACTCATTCAAACGCCGCCTTGACGCATAATTTCGCCGGCGGGCTTTTTCGTTCCCATCCAAATGTCATCACATGCCCGCCCCGTTGGCAACCGGCGAATTGAACGCACATTCAATATCCCGATCGGGACCACGCAACTGCCGTGCCACGTCAGCGCTCGAAGGTGACGCGGCCGCCGCAGATCGTCATGACGGGCCGTATCTCGTGCAGGGACTCGGGCGCCACGGCCTCGACATCGCCCGAGAGGACAACGATATCCGCCAGATAGCCGGGTTTGAGCCGGCCCTTGCGGTCTTCCGTGAATTCGACGTAGGCACCCTCGACCGTGTAGCCGGCGATCGCCTCGCGCAGCGGGAAGCTGTGGTCGGGCATGCCTTCTGCCCATGGTTTGCGCAGCATGGCCGCCTGGATGCCCGCGATCGGGTCAATCGGCGAGACGGGCCAGTCGGAGGCGAAGACGATATGTGCGCCGGCGTTCTTGAGCGTCCGCCAGGCATAGGACAGCGGCCAGCGGTCGCGGCCGATGCGCGAGACCGTCGGCTCGAGCGGCAGGCCCATCGAGCCCGGCGGGTGCGGGGGCTGCATGGAACAGACGACGCCAAGCTCGGCGAAGCGCGGCACGTCGGCCTCGGTCGTCACCTCGATGTGCTCGATGCGGTGGCGGCTGTCGCGGCGGCCATTGGCCTTCTGCGCCGCCTCGTAGCCGTCGAGCGTCGCGCGCACGGCGCCGTCGCCGATGGCGTGCACGGCGATCTGCAGGCCGCGGCGGTCGATCTCGGTGGCGATGCGGGCGAACTCGGCCGCCTCGAAGAGCGGCTCACCGACCCAGTCCGGCCGGTCGGCATAGGGCTCGATCATCACCGCCGTCCAGCTGTCGAGCACGCCGTCCATGAACAGCTTGACGAAATCCGAGCGGATCCAGTCGGTGTCGTAGCGCTCGTGCATCATCGAGGCCTTGTCGAGGATGTCGAGCGTCATGAAGTTCTTGTAGTGGAACGGCACGCGGGCGCGGCAGAGGAGTTTTCCCTCGGCCTCCAGTTCGGCGAGAAGCTCGAGCTGGTAGAGATTGCCGTCCATGTTGTGGAACGAGGTGATGCCGTGCTCGGCGGCGTATTGCAGCCCGCGCGCCATGATGGCGCGGTCGGCGGCGCGTTCGTCCGGCGTCGGCGGGACATCCGGCTCGCCGCCGGTGGCGATGCCGAGGCGGATGCGCGATTCGCCGGAGAGCTCGGAGACCGGGCCCATCGCCTCGCTTTCGCGCAGCTCGCCCTCGGCCAGTCCGTCGGCGCCCATGACGATCTCGTTGCCGGCGCCGACCTGCCTGCCGTGCAGGATGCCGGCCATTTCGAGCGCCCTGGTGTTGGCCCACATGGTGTGGTGATCGGGCGAGACCAGCGCCAGCGCGCGGTCGGGAAGGATGCGGTCGAGATGATGCCGCGTGACCGGTTCGGTCGCCGACAGGATGGTGTAGTCCGCGCCCTGCGCGACGAGCAGCTTGCGGTCGGGATTTGCCGCCGCATAGGCGCGGACGGCGGCCGACAGCGCGTCGAAGCCGTGCACCCCGAAGAGCTGAAGCTGCGACAGTTCGGCCGCGCCGAGCAGCATGTGCAGATGGCTCTCGATGAAGCCGGGCAGCACCGAGCCGCCTTTTGCGTCGACGGTGCGCGTGCCGGGACCGGCGAGCGGCGCGATTTCCGATCGCGTGCCAATGGCGGCGATCTTTCCTCCGGCAATGGCGATGGCTTCGGCGGTCGGGCGGCCCTCATCCATGGTGAGGATGCGGGCATTGGTTATGATCATGTCGGCTGTCACGGTATTCCCCTCGGTCTTTTCCGAAAGCTAGCACCGTGGCGGGATGGCGCGCCATGCCAAGGGGGCGCGACCGCTTGACCCACCGCGAAATGGGTTGCCGAAAGCGCGCCTCGAAAGGTAGCGTGGCGCAGATCTCGGCCGAGCTTAACGTAAGCTCTGACTTACATTCCAATCCGGACAGGACCGCATCCGCATGAAAACCGTCTACTCGCCCCGCCATCTCGGCCATGCCGGCAATGTGGAACTGGTGCCGGGCGCCATCGTGCCGGCCTTCGAGCTGCCGTCGCGGGCCGAGATCATCAAGGCGCGGGTCGAGGCGGTGGGGCTGGGGCCGATCCTGGCGCCGCGCGAGCACGATCTGGCGGCTGCCAAGCGCGTGCACACGCCGGACTACGTCGATTTCTTGCCGACCGCCTATCCGATGTGGCTCGATTCCGGGCGGAGCGGCACGGCGATGGCCTATACCTGGCCGACGCGCGGCCTGCGCGGCGACGTGCGGCCGGCGGCGATCGACGCGCTGCTCGGCTATTATTCCTTCGATGCCGGGGCGAATTTTGTCGCCGGCACCTGGGACGCGATCCGCTCGTCCTTCGACGTGGCGCTGACGGCGGCCGAACTCGTCAAGGGCGGCGAGCGCGCCGCCTTCGCGCTCTGCCGACCGCCCGGCCACCACGCCGGCTCCAATTTCATGGGCGGATATTGCTACATCAACAATGCGGCGGTCGCGGCGCAATGGTTCCGCGATCAGGGGGCGCGACGCGTGTCGATCCTCGATGTCGACTACCATCACGGCAACGGCACGCAGGAGATCTTCTACCGGCGCGGCGACGTCCAGGTGATGAACCTGCACGCCGATCCGATGGTGGAATATCCGTTCTTCCTCGGCCATGCGGACGAGACCGGCGAAGGCGCGGGTGAAGGGTTCAACCAGAACTATCCGATGCCGTTCGGCACGGACTGGGAGCGCTGGAACGCGGCGCTGGAGGACGCCTGCGGACGGATCGAAGCCTATGCGCCGGACGTGCTGGTCGTCTCGCTCGGCGTCGACACGTTCGAGCACGACCCGATCAGCCGGTTCAAGCTGGTCACCGAGGACTATCCGAAGATCGGCCGGCGGATCGCGAAACTCGGCCTGCCGACGCTGATCGTCATGGAGGGCGGCTATGCGGTCGACGCGATCGGCGTCAACGCGGTCGGCGTGCTGACCGGCTTCGAGGATTCATGATGGACGGGGTCAACCAGGTCACGCTGGGCGTCGTTCAGTTTGCATGCTCGGACGATGTGGCGGAGAACCTCGCCACCGCGACGCGGCTGGTGCGCCAGGCTGCGGCCAAGGGCGCCAATATCGTCGTCGTTCAGGAGCTCTTCGAGGGACATTACTTCTGCCAGGAGGAGAACCCGGCGCATTTTGTCCGCGCGGCACCGCTGGACGGGCATCCGACGCTTGTCGCCATGCAGGCACTCGCCGCCGAACTCGGCGTGGTGATCCCGGTCTCGCTGTTCGAACGGCGCAACCAAGCCTACTACAATTCGGTGGCGATGGTGGACGACACGGGCGCCGCGCTCGGGGTCTATCGCAAGTCGCACATTCCGGACGGGCCGGGCTATTCGGAGAAATTCTACTTCAATCCGGGCGACACCGGCTTCAGGGTCTGGCCGACGCGCTTCGGCACGATCGGCGTCGGCATCTGCTGGGACCAGTGGTTCCCCGAGGCCGCGCGGGCAATGGCGCTGATGGGGGCGGAGTTCCTGCTCTATCCCACCGCCATCGGCTCGGAGCCGGGGCGGCCGGATTTCGACTCCATGGAGCACTGGCGCGTCACGATGCGGGGGCACGCCGGGGCCAATTTGATGCCGGTCGCCGCCGCCAACCGGATCGGGACGGAGATCGTCAACGGGCGGACGCAGACCTATTACGGCTCGTCCTTCATCGCCGGGCCGCAGGGCGAGTTGCGCGCCTCGGCCGGGCGCGAGGGGGAAGCGGTACTGACGGCGACATTCGACCGCGCGGCGATGCGAAGCAACCGCGCGGCGTGGGGGCTGTTCCGGGACCGCCGGCCGGAGCTTTACGGGGCGCTCGGAACGGCGGACGGGGGTGGGTAGGTAGCCCCGTTCCGGCTGGCACTCCACTTCGCGCCGTCATCCCGGCCAAGCGGCGGCGGCCGCGCAGAGCCGGGATCCATTGGTGCGTCGCCGTCGAGCACGGCCGGGTCCTTGGTTTGATTTGAGGTGCAGCGTCAGGCGTTCGTCGCCGGCCAATCACGTTCCCGGCCGTGCTGGTCAATGGGTCCCGGGTCTCCCTCGCTTCGCTCCGTCGCCCGGGATGACAGCGCTTGGGTATGATCGCCGGGGTGGGACCCGCTGCCTGCGGCAGCTCCCACCCGTTCGACGCCTTTCATCGTGCCACCGGCACGATGAATTCGCCTTCGGCGAACCGGCGTCTCACCCGACGAACGCGCGCTCCACGACGAATTCGGCCGGGGCGCTGTTGGAGCCCTCCTTGAAGCCGGCGGCTTCGACCAGGGCCTTGACGTCGCGGATCATGTCCATCGAGCCGCAGATCATGACGCGGTCGGTGGCCGGATCGAAGGGGGCGATGCCGAGATCGGTGAACAGCTTGCCGCTCTCGATCAGCGTCGTGATGCGGCCCATATGCGCCGTCTCCTGGCGCGTCGTCGAGGCGTAGTAGGTCAGGCGTCCGCCGGTCAGTTCGCCGATCAGCGGGTCGTCGCAGGCGGCCGAGAACAGCTCGTTGCCATAGGCGAGTTCCGCCGCGTCGCGGCAGGTGTTGGTCAGGATCACCTGGTCGAATTTTTCGTAAGTCTCGGGATCGCGTACGAGGCTGGCGAAGGGGGCGAGACCCGTGCCGGTGCCGATGAGGAACAGCCGCTTGCCCGGCGTCAGCGCGTCGAGCACCAGCGTACCGGTCGACTTCTGGCGCAGCAGAACGACGTCGCCAGGGGCGATCTTCTGCAGTTCCGAGGTGAGCGGGCCGTCCGGCACCTTGATCGAGAAGAATTCGAGTTCGTCGTCCCAGGCGGGGCTGGCGATCGAATAGGCGCGGAAGACGGGCTTCTCCGCATTGGGCAGGCCGATCATGACGAATTCGCCGGACCGAAAACGGAAGCTCTGCGGCCGCGTGATGCGGAAGGAGAACAGGCGGTCGGTGTAGTGGGTGACCGACACGACACGCTCGGCATAGACATTGGCCGGGATCGGGAACGGCAAAGCCCGAGCGTCATCCTGCAACTGGAGCGAGGCGTCTTGCATGCGAACGGTCCTTGTTTCAGGCTTCGCCTGGTCGCTGCGAAAGCCGGGCTTGGGCCGCTTTGGGCGTTGCCTTGCCTCGGTTTATTATTAGTATACAAACGAATTTCGGGTCAATGCGGCAGGGTAGCGCAGCTTTCCAAATTCAGCCCGATCGGCAGGGTGGACATTCCGGAATCCGTTCATGCAAGAGAATGAAGGCGTCGCGTCGGGTTATGTGGTGGCGGGCGTCGACGTCGGCGGGACGTTCACCGACCTGCTGCTGATCGACGGGAGGCCCGGCGGCAAGGTGCATGTCGCCAAGACGCCGACCACGCTCGACAACCAGGCCTTCGGCGTCGTCGCCGCGCTCGTCTCGACCGGATTTCCGATCAAAGACATCGACCTGATCGTGCATGGCACGACGACGACCACCAACGCGGTGCTGGAGCGGCGGCTGGCGCGCACCGGCATGATCACCACGCGGGGCTTTCGCGACATCATCGAACTCGGGCGGCGGACGCGGCCGCAGCCCTACGGCATGACCGGCAGCTTCGTGCCGGTGATCCCGCGCAATCTGCGCCTCGAGGTCGGCGAGCGCATGGAGGCGTCGGGCACGGTGCGCGAGGCGCTCGACGAAGACGAGATGCGCGCGGCCGTGGCAAGGCTGCTCGCCGAGGGCTGCGAGTCGCTGGTCATCCACTTCCTGCATGCCTATGCCAATCCGGCGCACGAGAAGCGCGCAGCCGAGATCGCAGCCGAAACATGGCCGAACGGTTACATCACCACCGGCCATTCGCTGCTGTCTGAAGCGCGCGAGTTCGAACGCGGCGTGACGGCTTCGGTCAACGCCGCGGTGCAGCCGATCCTGAAGCGTTATGTCGAGCGGCTGCGCGACGAGTTGACCACGCGCGGCTATGGCCGCGATTTCCTCGTCATGAACGGCAATGGCGGCATGATCTCGGCGCGCTTCGTCACAAGCGAGGCGGCGAAAACCGTGATGTCGGGCCCGGCGTCGGGCGTCATGGCGGCGGCCTATACCGGCAGGCGGGCGGGCTATCCGAACCTGGTCACCTACGACATGGGCGGCACGTCGACGGACGTCGCGCTGATCCGCAACGCGCAGCCTTCGGTGTCGAACGAGATCGAGATCGAATATGCGATGCCGATCCACGTGCCGATGGTGGACGTGCGGACCGTCGGCGCCGGCGGCGGCTCGATCGCGCGCATCGACGACGCAGGGCTGATGCAGGTCGGGCCGGAAAGCGCGGGCGCCACGCCCGGGCCGATCTGCTATGGCCGCGGCGGCACGGAGCCGACGATTTCGGACGCCAATCTACTGCTCGGCCGGCTCAATCCGCGCAAGCTGCTGGCCGTCGAGCGGGCGGCGAGCGTCGCCGACATCGAGGCGATCTTCGCCGAGAAGC
>JAUYMV010000140.1 GCA_030698645.1 Mesorhizobium sp. | reverse complement strand
GCTTCTCGTCCTGATGACCGCCGGCTGGGCATTGCTCAACCGCTTCGGCCGGGTTGGCGCGGGCCGGGCGAACGCTCTGATCTTCGCGATGGCGATCGGCACGCTCGGCAAATTCGCCAGTTTCCCGCTGCCCGACGACCGTTTCTACTTTGCCTTCATCTCGGCCATGGCCATGCTGCTGATGGCGGCATGGAAGCCTAGGTTCGATGACCGGCGCGTGTAGCCACGTTGACGAAATAGTCTGAATCTGGCATGTTCCCACTATGGGAACAGGCAATGCAAATTGTTTCCCGAAGGACCTTGAAGACTTTCTGGGAGTTGCATCCGCAGGCCGAACAGCCGCTGGCGAGATGGCTGGCTACCGTTGCCAAAGCGCGTTGGCGCTCGCCGGCGGACATCGAGGCGGATTTCGGCACGACGGTGGATTTCGTCGGCGACAATCGGGTCGTTTTCGATGTTGCGGGAAACAAATACAGGCTGATCGTGCACGTCGCCTATGAGTTCAAGAGCATCCACGTCAGTTTGCCGGAACGCACAGCGAGTATGACAGAATCGATCCGGAGACGGTCGGATGGACGTAAGGCCTATTCGGGACGAAGCGGACTATGACTGGGCGCTGCGGGAAGTGTCTCGGTACTTCGAGCGCCAGCCCGAGAAGGGATCGCCGGAGGGTGATCGTTTCGAAGTTCTTCTCGCCTTGATCGCTGTTTATGAGGACGCACACTATCCGATGCCGATCGTCGATCCGATCGACATGCTGAGATATCAAATGGAACTCAAGGGACGCTCACAGTCCGACCTCGCAGCCGTGCTTGGTTCGCGTGCCCGTGCCTCGGAGGTCCTGAACCGGAAGCGGCCATTGACGCTCGACATGATCGCCAAGCTTCGCGGCGCGTGGGGGATTTCGGCCGATCTGCTGATCGCCGACGTGGCGCACGCCGCCTAGGCTCACGGCCTGATGGTCGCGCGGCGTTTTTCGGATGTCGCAAACAGGCTGCAATCGCCTCGCAGCGCTCTATAGTGTGCCCGAAAATTGCATTTCGGAGCGACTTAGATGGCAGGGTTTCCGGCACGGGCGAAGGTCGTCATCATTGGGCTGGGCGGCATCGTCGGCGCGTCGGTCGCGCATCATCTGATCGAACGCGGCTGGGACGACATCGTTGGCATCGACAAATCAGGCATCCCGACCGACATCGGCTCGACGGCGCATGCGTCGGACTTCTGCTACACGACCAGCCATGATTTCCTGTCCTGCTGGACGACGCTCTACTCGATCGATTTCTACGAGAAGATGGGCCATTACGCGCGCATCGGCGGCCTCGAGGTCGCGCGCGTCGGCGACGACGGCCGGATGGACGAGATCAAGCGCAAGATCGCCTCGGCCAAGGCCTTCGGCACGCGCGCGCGGCTGATCGAGCCGGCCGAGATCAAGGAAAAGTTCCCGCTCATCGAGGAGAGCATGGTGCAGGGCGGCCTGTGGGACCCGGACGCCGGCCTCGTCATCCCGCGTTCGCAGACGGTTGCCGGCAAGCTGGTCGACCAGGCCGAGGCCACCGGCAAGCTGACACCCTTCGCCAACACGGCGGCGAAATCGCTGGTCATCGAGAACGGCCGCATCAAGGGCGTGGTGACGGATCGCGGCACGATCATGGCCGACTACGTCGTCGTCTGCGCCGGCATCTGGGGTAGGCTGATCGCCGAGATGGCGGGCGAGGACCTGCCGGTCATGCCGATCGACCATCCGCTCACCTTCTTCGGGCCATATACTGAGTTCGCCGGCACCGGCAAGGAGATCGGCTGGCCGCTCCTGCGCGACCAGGGCAACTCCGCCTATATGCGCGACACCGGCGATCCGAAGACGGCCGAGGGCGGGCAGATCGAATGGGGCTATTACGAGGAGACCAATCCGCGCCTCTGCCATCCGCGCGAGATCCTGGAAAAGCACCAGTCGCGCCAGTCCCCGTCGCAGCGCGACCTCGACATGGAGCAGATCCTGGCGCCGCTGGAGCGCGCCATGGAGCTGACGCCGATTCTGGGCGCGCTCGGCTACAATGAGAGCCACTCCTTCAACGGCCTGCTGCAGGTCACCACCGATGGCGGTCCGTCGATGGGCGAGAGCCAGAAGGTGAGGGGGCTCTGGTACGCCGTCGCCATCTGGGTCAAGGACGGCCCCGGCATGGGCAAGCTGATCGCCGACTGGATGACCGACGGTCGCACCGAGGTCGACCACCACCAGATCGACTATGCCCGTT
>JAUYMV010000134.1 GCA_030698645.1 Mesorhizobium sp. | reverse complement strand
GACTTGCTGCCGCAGCTCGCGGCGTACCTGATCGCGCGCACCGACGCCGAAAGCAACCGTACGCCGTCGGAACGCGAACTGGCGGAACATTTCGCCGTCTCGCGCGGTCAGATCCGCGAGGCGCTGGCGATCCTCGAGGCCATGCGGCTGGTCGAGCGGCGGGCCAAATCCGGCATCTACCTGACCAAGAGCGAGGCAAGCGTCGAGGCGATGGCGCTGTTCGCGCGCGCCGGCCTGCCGCTCGATCCGGTGCAGATCTACGAGACCGTCGAGCTGCGCAAGATCCACGAGATCAAGGCGGCCGAGCTCGCCTGCGGCCGGGCGACGGAAGAGAATTTCGAGGCGCTGCGCGGCATCCTGCGCGCGACCGAGGCGCGCATCGCGGCGGGCGAGCCGATGCATGTCGAGGACAAGCTCTTCCACCTGGAAATCGTGCGCGCCACGCAGAACAGCGTCTTTTACCGCGTCTGCAGCGTCTATTACGAAATGGGCGAGGCGCGCCTGCCGATCTATTTCAACGATCCGGAGCGCGGCCACAAATCGCATCTCGAGCACCTGCAGATCTTCGATGCGCTGGTGCGCCGCGACGGCAATCTGGCGCAGGCGCTGATGAACGCGCACCTCCAGGGCGCGGAGAGCTACTGGAAGGGCCTGATCGGCGAGATGGACCGAGGCGCCGAAGGCATTCGCCTCGAACATGCCTGAGGCGGTGATCTTCTCAACGCACCGGCTGCATCCGCTCGCCGAGGACCTGCTGAAGGATGCGGGCAGGCTGCGGGTGGCGAGCGCGCTGGACGCGGACTCGCTGATCGCCGAATCGCGCGACGCGTCGGCCATCATCGTGCGCGCCAACCTTCCCGAGGCGATCTTCGCCGGCGCGCCGAAGCTGCGCGCGGCGGTGCGCCACGGCGCCGGTCTCGACATGATCCCGATGGAGGCGGCGACGGCGGCCGGTGTGCTCGTCGCCAACGTGCCGGCGGTCAATGCGCGCTCGGTCGCCGAGCATGTGTTCTTCGCCGCGATGGCCCTGCTGCGCCGCTTTCGCCGCGTCGACCGCGACCTGCGGCAGGCGGGCTGGCTGGCGTGACGGGCGCATGCCGAGCAGACCAACGAACTCTCCGGCAGGAAGCTCGGCATCGTCGGCTTCGGCGCGGTCGGGCGGCAGGTCGAAAAGATCGCGACGCACGGGTTCGGGCTGGAGGTCGCGGTCAACAGCCGCAGCCGGCCGGAAGGCGTGGCTGTGATGGACATCGATGCCTTGTGCGCCTGGAGCGATATCCTCGTGCTGTGCTGCCCGCTGACATCGGAGACGCGCGGCCTGATCGACGCCCGGCGGATCGGCCTGATGAAGCCCGGCGCCCTGATCGTCAACGTAGCGCGCGGGCCGGTGATCGTCGACGAGGCGTTGATCGCGGCACTTGGAGAAGGGCGGATCGGCGGCGCCGCGCTCGACGTCTTCGCGACCCAGCCGCTGCCGCCGGACCACCCCTATTTCGGCTTCGACAATGTGGTGATCACGCCGCACATGGCGGGCATCACGGAGGAGAGCATGATGCGGATGGGAACGGGCGCGGCGGACGAGGTGCTGCGCGTGCTGGCCGGCGACCTGCCGGTCAATCTGCGCAACCCCGAGGCGGTCGAGGCCTATCGCAGGCGCTTCGGCTGAGACCGCTAAACGGTCAGTCGCGCCGATTTGGCCGCAACGCCCGGATCAGCGGCATCGCGCCGAAGAGCGCCTGGCCCGCCAGGCCGAGCAGGCCTTCGGGCGATAGAAGGGCATCGAAGTAGGTCGCCAGGCTGTTGCCGAAGAACACGGTCGATAGCACCAGTTCGGCGGCCATCAGCATCGCGAAGGCCGAGCCACCCATCAGCATCCGCTCGCCCGGCCGGGCCGCCGGCAGAAACCGGTCAAGGCACCAGCCGCAGGCGATCCACGAGACGAGCAGGATGAGCGGCAGTTCGAGTGCGACCGCGGCCGGCGCCCCGACCCGCGGCGCGAGCCAGAGAACCCGCACGGTGCCGAACAGGAAGCCGGCGGCAAAGACGAGCGCGACATAGACCGCGCCGGCCTTGACCGCCCTCATGGCGCGGGCTTTTTCCCGGAAGCACCATGCCCGGGCGGGGGATCGATGGCGTCGTCGGCGTCGTCGCCAAGAATCCGCTCGGCGGCGCCGTCGAGATCGTCGTACTGGCCGCTGCGCAAGGCCCAGAGAAAGCCGACGAGGCCGAGCCCGCCGAGAAAGAGCGCCACCGGAATGAGGTAGGCGAGCGTGTTCATTCGGCGGCGGCCAGATGGGCCGACGCGGGCGCGGCGCGATCCGACGGAACGGCGGCGGCGGCGGCCCGGTCGCCGCCGATCATGAGCCGCATCGCGTTGGCGATGACGATGATCGAGGAAAGCGACATGGCGATCGCCGCAATGAGCGGCGTGACATGGCCGAGGATGGCGATCGGCACGGCGATGATGTTGTAGCCGATGGCGAGCGCGAAATTCTGGCGGACGAGCCGGTCGGCGCGGCGCGCGATATCGACCGCGAAGGGGACGGCGGCGAGGCTGTCGCGCAGGAAGACGAAGTCGGCGGCGTTGCGGCCGATGTCGGCGGCGCTCGCCGGCGCCATCGACACGTGCGCCGCGCTGAGCGCCGGCGCGTCGTTCAGCCCGTCGCCGACCATCAGCGCCTTGTGGCCCTCGGCCTGCAATTCGGCCAGCCGCGCGGTCTTGTCCCGCGGCAGCATGCCGGCGCGCTGCGTCTCGATGTCGAGCGCCTGGCCGACGTCCTGGACGGCGGCATCGCGGTCGCCGGACAGGATCTCGACCTCGAGGCCCTGCGCCTTGAGCGCCGAAATCGCCGCCGCGCCGCCCTCGCGCAGCGTGTCGGCGAAGGCGAAGCGCGCGATGATTTTTCCGTCCCGCGCGAGGACGGTGTCCGTGTTGACCGACGCCGCGTCGGAGCCGGTCGCCGCCCCTGTTGCCCAGCCCGAACGGCCGAGGCGCCAGGTGCTGCCGTCCGCCCGCGCTTCCAGGCCGAGACCCGCGATTTCGGCGACATGGTCGAAGGCGGGCACGTCGCGGCTTGCGGGCGCGCGGCCAGCGATAGCCTGCGAAAGCGGGTGGCGGGAATGCGCCGCGAGCGCGGCGGCAAGCGCGAGGCTGCCGGCGTCTATGTCGGCCGCGTTCAGGAGCAGCGGCCGGCCGGCGGTCAGCGTACCCGTCTTGTCGAAGACGACCGTGTCGATCTCGGCAAGTCGCTCCATGGCGGAGCCGTCCTTGACCATGATGCCCCGTTCGAAGAGACGCCTGGCGGCGACGACCTGGACGATCGGCACGGCGAGGCCGAGCGCGCAGGGACAGGTTATGATCAGGACCGCGATCGCGATGGTGATGGCGCGGTGCCAGTCACCCGAAACCGCCATCCAGCCTAGAAATGTCAGGAACGCGGTCAGGTGCACGACCGGCGCGTAGAGGGCTGAGGCGCGGTCGGCGATGCGGCGATACTTCGCGCGCCCGCCCTCGGCGACTTCCATCAGGCGGACCATCTCGGCAAGGAAGGAATCCTTTGCCGCGGCCGTCGCCTCGATGGTGAGCGGCCCCGTGAGATTGAGCATGCCGCCGCGAAGCGACGCGCCGGGCCCGGCCGTGAGCGGGTCGCTTTCGCCGGTGACCAGCGATCCGTCGAGATCGGACGACCCCGACACGACGCGGGCGTCGACGGGGATGCGTTCGCCGGCGGCGATGAGGAGACGCATGCCGGGTTCGATCTCGCTCAATGGGCGGTAGTCGCGGCTGCCGTCCTCGCCCAGCACCACGGCGCCGCGCGGCGTCAGGGCGGCAAGACCGCGCACCGCCGAACGCGCCTTCTCGCGCATGACGTGATCGAGCGTGCGTCCGATGAGCAGGAAGAACAGCAGCGTCACGGAGGCGTCGAAATAGGCATGGTCGCCGTGATTGATCGTCTCGAAGAGGCTCATCGCGTAGGCGAGCGACACGCCGATGGCGATCGGCACGTCCATGTTCATGCGGCCATGGCGAAGCACCGACCATGCGGAGCGGAAATAGATGCCGCCGGCCATGACCAGAGCGGGAATGGCGATCAGCGCGGAAACCCAGTGGAACAGGTCGCGGGTCGCGCCCTCGGCGCCGGACCAGACGGACACCGACAGGAGCATGATGTTGGCGGCGGCGAAGCCGGAGACGCCGACCGCGCGGATGAGTTCGGACAGCGTGTCGTCCTTGCGATCGGCCGCCTCGTCGTAGAGATGCGAGACGTAGCCGAGCCTGGTCAGCGTCGCCGCGAGCGGCGGCGGCGCGTCGCCCCGCCAGCGCACCGAGACGCGCTTGGTGGAGAGGTTGACGCGGGCATAGTCGACGTCCGGCAATGCCGCGAGCGTGGACTCGATGGCCTGGATGCAGGCGCCGCAATGCACACCTGGCACGGACAGGTCGGACTGGCGCAAGCCATTGCCAAGCACCCGGCTCGCGAGCGCCACCTCCTCGGACGACGGGCCGGCTTGCGCCTGCCGATCGACGTCAAGGGCGAGTTCGCTTCCGGGCGCGCAGCAACTCACTTGATCCTGCCTCCGGCGATGACGATGCGGCGGACGTCGCGATAGGGGGCTGCCAGTCCGGCATCGGCGTCGATCTCGACGATCCACTGGCCGTCCTGGGGGATCTCTGCGGCGCGGAATGTTCCGGCATCTGCCGGAGCGAGCGTGAACTTCACGTCCTTCGCCTCATAGGCCGGGTGGCGGAAGGCGGCGGTGACGCTCTTCAGCATGACCGGACGGCCATCGGCGCCGGTCAAGCCATAGCGGATTTCGCCGTTGGCGATTTCCAGCCCGCCGGTCCAGCCAAGCGCCGCCTGGGCGCGTCCTTCCTCGGCCTTGCGGTTGAACTGCTGGCTGGCGACATAGGTGTTCTTGACGACCAGGCCGGTCCAGCTGGTGTTGGCGAGCGTCGCCATCAAGAGGTTGACCGAGATGATCACGGCAAAGAAGGCCAGCATGCTGAAGAGCATGTGCCGGCCGGTGAAGGTGCCGGCCGTATCGCGCTTGACGGTCATTTGGCTTTCTCCGGGGCGTTGAACGAAGCGGTGTACTGATCGCGTTCGAAGCTTGCCTTGTCCTCGACGACGAAGCTGAAGCTCTGGACGGAACCCTGCAGGAATTCCGGCGGCTGGGTGACGAAGATCTTCACGGTCTTCAGGCGGTCCGGTTCGACCGCGATGGCGACCGCGCGATCCGGCGGCTGGTCCATGCCGACGACGGTCATCTCGGCGCCGCGCAGTCCCTGCATCGTGACGATGATGGTGCGCGGCTCGGGAATCATGTTGAGCAGCTTGACCGTGTAGCCGTTGCGCACGGAGCCGTCCGCCAGGATGACGAACTGCGGATTGCGGTCGTGCAGGACGTTGACCTCGAGCCGGTCGCGGCTGAGCAAGGCGGTCAGGATGAGAATTCCGACGAGCGACCAGGCGCCCATGTAGACGAAGGTGCGCGGGCGGAAGATCCGCCCGATGTGGAACTGGGCGACCTTGTCGTTGAGCTTGCCCGACGGCGCATGCATGAGCCGGGGATCGATCGCATGCGCTCCGCCGCCGGTCGCCATCGCCATGTTGACATTGTAGTCGTTCAAGGTGGCGTAGGAAATCAGGCCGCGCTCGCGGCCGGTCTTGTCCATGACGCTGTCGCAGGCGTCGATGCAGAGCGCGCAGGTGATGCATTCGAGCTGCTGGCCCTCGCGAATGTCGATGCCCATCGGGCAGACCGCGACGCAGGCGTTGCAATCGACGCAGTCGCCGACGACGGCGCCCGCGGCTGCCGCCTTCTTGGCATGGCGCGAGCGCGGCTCGCCGCGCCAGTCATTGTAGGTGACGGTCAGCGAATGCTCGTCGAGCATCGCCGCCTGGATGCGCGGCCACGGGCACATGTAGGTGCAGACCTGCTCGCGCATCAGGCCGCCGAACGTATAGGTCGTCGCGGTCAGGACGGCGATGGTGATGTAGGCGACCGGCGCGGCATGGCCGCCGATGACGTCGCGCAGGAGCGTCGGCGCGTCCGCGAAGTAGAAGATCCACGCGCCGCCCGTGGCCACGGCGATGAGCAGCCAGATCGCATGCTTGGCGATCCGCTTGCCGATCTTCTCGGCCGTCCATGGCCCCGCATCGAGCTTCATGCGGGCGTTGCGCTCGCCCTCTATGCCGCGCTCGACGACAAGGAACAGGTCGACCCAAACGGTCTGCGGGCAGGTATAGCCGCACCAGGCGCGGCCGACCGTCGAGGTGATCAGGAACAGGCCGATGCCCGCCATGATGAGCAGGCCGGCGATGTAGATGAATTCCTGCGGCCAGATCTCGATGAAGAAGAAGTAGAAGCGCCGGTTGGCGATGTCGACGAGAACGGCCTGGTCGGGGGCATACGGGCCGCGGTCCCAGCGAAGCCACGGCGTCAGATAGTAGATGCCGAGCGTGATCGCCATGACCAGCCATTTGAAGCGGCGGAAGGTGCCGGTGGCGCGCTTGGGGAAAATCTTCTTGCGCGGTGCATACAGAGGCTGGCGCACCTTGGCGGAGTTGACCGCTTCGGCGTCGAGTCGTTCGATTTCAGTATCGTTCAGCACTGCACTCTCCGGGGCGATCCTAGCTCGGACGGCGTCGCCACGCCAGCCGCCATAACGCAGCCGACCGCCGGACATGCGCCATTCGTGCTGTTACCGGAGTGCGCTTGCGCAGGCGTTGATTCATGTCAAAGCGCAGACGGGGCGGAGGGTCAATGCCGCGCCAGGTCCGTCCGGAGTCGGCGCGCGGGCCCTCCCGCCGGCGCAGGCGAAATCGGTCCGCGCCGGCCACATGGGCGGCGCGGACCGGTCGCGTAAGCGTAGGCGAAGGCGTGGCCTACTCGCCGCCGCCCAGCGTATGGACGTAGACGGTCAGTTC
>JAUYMV010000120.1 GCA_030698645.1 Mesorhizobium sp. | reverse complement strand
GGCGCCCGCTCGTCCGGCATTACGATCGACGCCCAGCTCACGCCCGAGCCGCTCACCGTCGTCGGCGATCCGGACCATCTGACCCAGGTCGCGGCCAATTTCCTGGTCAACAGCCAGCATGCCCTTGCCTCGATTCCGGGCGAGCGACGCATTCGGGTGCGCACCATGGGAGCGCCGAACGGCACGGCCCGCTTCACCGTCGAGGACAACGGCCCCGGCATCCCGGCGGAGATCCGCGACCGCATCTTCGAATCCTACTTCACCACCAAGCCGGTCGGCGTCGGCACCGGCATCGGCCTGTCCATCTCCAAGTCGATCGTCGAGCGCCACAACGGCAGGGTCTGGTACGAGGAGAGCGACGCGGGCGGCGCGCGCTTCGTCGTCGAACTGCCGATGGTCGCCCAGAGCCTCGGCGAGATCGCGGGCGCCAATGCCTATTCGACCAACATCCGCACCGCGCTCATCATCGACGACGAGCCCGACGTCGCCTCCTCGCTCGCCGACATCCTGGAACTGATGGGCATCAAGTCGGTCATCCATGGCGACTGGCGCGCGGCGCGCGACGGCATCGACAGCCTCGACATCGAGATCGACATCGTGTTCAGCGACCTGCGCATGCCGGGCGCCAGCGGCATCGAAATCTACCGCGAACTGACCGAACGGCGCCCCGCGCTTGCACTGCGCTTCGTGCTCGTCACCGGCGACAGCATGGGCGCGCGCGCGGAAATCGAGAATCTGGAAGGCAGATTCCGCCCTCTCCTGCTGGAAAAACCGTTCAGCACGCTCGACGTGCGTGGCGCGCTCGCCGCCGTCACCGACCAGATCCGCATGCGCCAGATGTGACGCCGCGGCGCCTCGCGCGCGACGTCTACTGGACGGTCATCAGCGTCACGTCGTCGACGTCATGGCGCGACAGGACGGAAAACGCCTCGATCTCGTTCGATACGAAGAATTCCCACTCCTTCGTGCGCAGCCGGTACCAGACCGGCTCGGAGACGAACCGCTTCGCGGCGGAGAAATCCGCGTAGCTGGAGAAGTCCCTGCGCCTTTGCATCTGCGTGCCTCTTCAGTAACGCAGGCCGGCATCCGCCAGACGCACCGTGCGCACCGTGCCGGACTCCCTGGCGATCGCCAGGATGCAATCGAGGCTCTCGGCGCCCCACACCTGGCCGGTGCAGGCCCGGTCGGTGTCCGTCTGCACTGGCAGACGGCCCGACTTCTCCGTCGTCTGCACGATTTCGACGGCGGTCGGCTCGACCGCGCCGAAGGCGGCGCGCGGCGACGGCAGCAGCATCATGACAGACAGCGTGGCGACCGAGATGACCGAAAACATCACCATCTGGTTGTCGGTGCCGCGCTCGCGGACGAAGAGGCGCGGCAGGCCGGGGAAACGCGAACGCGGGTTGGACTGGCGGGTGGCGGACATTGGCTTGGCCTTTCGAAGGAACGATCTCTGTTGGAGACGTTCTAGGCCCGCCCTGTTTCGCAGCCGTGCCGCAGCGTTAACCACTTTGTAACAGTCCGGTTTCGTTTTGGGTTCGTTCATTGCGCGAAACGATGCCGAAACGAAATACGGCGACATCAGACACTATCTCAGGCCGCAATTATCGGTGGCTCAAGCAAATCTCGCACTGGCACGTGTAGCCCGCAAAGTGTCTCACGCCGACCGTTTTGCCCTTCGCGCGATCTGCCCGTGCGAAGATTTTCCTGAAAAGGGTGACT
>JAUYMV010000117.1 GCA_030698645.1 Mesorhizobium sp. | reverse complement strand
TCGGCAGCCCAAAGCCGGTGCATGAGACCGACGACGAAACGCTCGATCTTTTCCTTGACCTGATGCTCCGTTCGCCCTTCCGCTTCTGCCGCGAGGCGCTTCGGGTGTTCGGGCGGGAGGCCACGATCGTCAATGTCAGTTCGACATATTCGCTTCTCGGCGGTTTGCGCGGCGGCGCCTATTCGGCCGCGAAGGCCGGCATCAACGGCCTGACCCAACACCTGGCCTGCCAGTACGGCTCCTCCGGAATTCGTACCAATGCGGTCGCGCCGGGCGTGGTCGCGACGCCGATGACGGCGCACCGCATGTCGGACGAACGGTTCCGCCGGATGAATGTCGACATGACGCCGGCGACGCGGCTCGGTGTCCCCGAGGACGTAGCGCATGCCATCTTCTTCCTGTCGTCGCCGGCCTCGGCATGGATCAACGGGCAGGTCCTCGCGGTGGACGGCGGATGGAGTTCGACCAAGTTCCTTACCGAGGAGGCCTTGTCCGCCGAGCGCCAGTCGGTCACACCTGACTGGACCCATTCCGGGCGCGCCCGGGACAAAGCGAGCAAACCCGAATGAGATCACGATCAGGCGATGTTGTTGTGCGTCAGCCACGACAAGGTGTTGCGGAGGGCAGTACGGACGGCACGCAGGCGGTCCGGCGCGCGTCAGCGATATTGCGGCGCATCGGGCGCGGCGGCACGCAGGGCGCCAGCCTCGCCGACGTGACGCAGGCGCTGCAGCTGCCACGTTCCACGACGCATCGCATCATGAAATGCCTGGTCGACGAGGGACTGGTGAAGCACGACACCGATCGGAGACGCTACTTCATCGGCCAACTGACCTACGAACTCGGGCTGACCTACAACGAGAGTGCCCTCGATCTGGCGAAATGGCGAGTGGCCGTGGACCGGGTTGCCCAGAAGACGGGCGTCACCGCCTATCTGCTCAGCCGCAGCGGCATCGAAGCCGTTTGCGTCCTCAAGACGGAAGGCAACTCCGTCATCCGTGTCATCCCGGTGGAAGTCGGGCAGCGGCGTTTTCTGGGGGTCGGAGCCGGTGCGACGGCGCTTCTCGCGGCACTGGACCCGGAATCGCGCGCGCAGGTCATCGCAACGATCGCGCCATTCCTCACCGCATACTCGACTCTGACGGAGGACAAGGTCCGGGAGCTTGTCGACCAGACGTTGTCTGCCGGATATTCCGTCAGCAGAGGCAACATCGCCAAGGACGTGATCGGCATCGGCATGGCCGTACCGGAAGCGCCTTACCTGGCGTTGAGCATCGCTGGCCTGGCCAACCAGATCGAGGAAAAAGGATTGGCGCACTGGGTGCAGATTCTTCGCCAGGAGATCAACGCCGTGCGTTCCAAGGATATCTGAGCACCCCTGTCGAGAACGTCCTGCCGACTGCTTACGAACGCCTACTGCGAGGCGCTCGCGCCGGGCAGCCAGGTGACAATCCCCGGAAAGGCGATCAGCAGCAGCAGCACGACGATCGACATGATCGCGAATGGCGCCACCCCCATGAACACCATCGCGAGCGAGATGCGTCTTCCGAGATTCGTGGCAGGATCGGAGACGATTCGATGAACGATGAAGGAAAGTATGCCCAAAGGCGGCGTCAACAGCCCGACCTCGGCCATGACGACGATAAAGACGCCGAACCATAGCGGATCGACGCCGACTGCCTTGAGCGGGGCGAGCAGCACCGGAATGGTCAGCAGCATCATCGCGAGCGTGTCCATGAACATGCCCAGCACGAGATAGACGACGATCAGAATCATCAGCAGCTCAACGCGACCCAGTCCCATATCGACAATCAACGTCGCCAGCGTGTTCGGCACCTGGCTCAAGGCCATCGCCCGGGTCAGCACGACGACGCCGATGATCAGAAGGAAGATGGAGGCGGTTCCCGTGAGCGTGCCGCCGATCGATTCGCGCAGGGTCACGCCGATCTGCCGCCAAGAACTGCCGCTGCGAAGCTGGTGCGCCGTTCCAAAGAGGAGCGCGGCAAGCATTCCAAACACGCCTGACTCGGTGGCGGTGAAGATGCCGGCGAAGAGGCCGCCAATGATGATCGCAACGACGACCGCGATCGGAAACAAATTGCCAAGCGATTCGAACCGCATCGCCCAGGTGATGCCGGTCATGTCGGCGCGCGGCGCCATGGACGGCTTCACGACCACCATCCCGATGATGAGCAGCGCGAAGGCGGCCGCGAGGATCAGGCCGGGAACCACGCCGGCGAGCAGTTGCTGGCCGACGGGAACGGAGGCGGCGCCCGCGTAAACAACGAGCAGGAGGCTCGGCGGGATGATCTGGCCGAGTGTGCCGGCCGCGGCAACGCTGCCTACGGCGAGTTGGGGACTATAGCCCGACTTCAGCATTTCCGGGATCGAGACGCGACCGAGCGCATAAGTGATGCCGATTGTACTGCCGCTGCTTGCGGCGAGCGTCGCGCCCGCGAAGTTCGTCGCCACGGCAAGTCCGCCCGGCATCCAGCCGAGCCAGCGTCGCGCCGTCTCGAAGGCGGAGGCCGTGAGGCCCGACTTCCAAAGGATCATTCCCATCAGGATGAACATCGGGATGACGCTATATGACCAGGATGCAGCGCCATCATAGGTGACCGCCTTCAACGTCGAGATCACCACCCTTGCTCCGCTCAGCGACCAAAGCCCGACGACCGCGGCTCCAAGGATGGCGATGCCGACCGGAACTCCCATCAGCAGAAGCACGATGCTGAGAATGATGACCATCCCGCCGATCAGTTCGTTGGGCAGCCCGCCGAAGGCCATCGCAAGCACTGCGGCCGCCGCAACCAGGAGCCCGACGGCAAAGACGGCGCTGGCGACCCGATGCTTGCGCGGCGCATCCGCCCCGGCGGCTTGAGGGGGCATGCCATCGAGGTCGTGTGCCCCGAGCGGAAAACGGCGCGCAAAGTGGCGATAGGCAGTCGCCAGCGCCTGGAGCGTGAGCAGGGCCAGCCCGGCGACAGCGACGAACTTGAATGGCCAGATCGGCACCGGAGGAGCCGATGGCGTCGTCTGCCCGAGCCGGGCGCTCTGGAGGGCATCGACCAGGGTGTAGTAGGCGAGGACGGCGACCAGAAGGGCGGCAAGGGTGCCGAAAGAGCCCTCCACCAACTGGCGCATGCGCAATGGGAGCGCGTCGAGCAGGATCGTGACCTTGATGTGCTCCTGTCCCTTCTCGGTGAGCGCGAAGGCGAGCAGGGTCAGCGCCGGCATCCACCAATACGCCGTATATTCGAGGGTTCCCGGGAATGGGGCATGGAACAACGTACGGCCGACGACATCGATGCAGACGTTGACGATGAGCAATATGAGCGCGGCGGCCGCGCCGAAGGAGGCAAGCGTGCTCAAGCGGTCGATGAAACGTATCGCGGCCGGGAGCCTTGCTTCGGATGAGGTTTCGGCGGTGAACGGCGCTGCTTCGGACATCACTGGATCTGCTTTTCAATAAATGTTCCGAGCCGGGCGTTGGGAGGCGCCGACGTGGATCGGCCCCGCCTGCACTGTCGCAGCGCGGGGCCGATGGTGACAAGTCGCGGCTTACTTCTTGAGCGTCGGAGTGACCTCGTCGTTGAACTTCTTATAGAAGGCCGACAGGTCGACATCGCGCAGGCCGGCAAAGGCCTTGAGGATCGCTTCCGGGGTGCGGTCCGCGACCGGATGGCCCTCTGCTACCAGTTCACCAGTCCAGTATTTGATGCGCTGGAGATAGGCATCCACAACACCCTGCGCGTCGGTCACGCTCGCTGGCGCCACGCTGGCCAGCTTGGCGACGGCGGCCTCTCGCTGGGCTTTGGCGATCGGCTCCAGCCTGGAGACATCGTTGGTGCGCACTTCCTTGCCGGCGGCGATCAGGTCGCCCGCCTTGGCTTCGATCTGGAGATAGCCTTTCCAGATGTTGTAGGCCGCGCGCACGGACTCCTCGGTCATGAAGTTCCGCAGTTCGATCGGGAAGCTGTTCCAGGCGTCGAGGTTCATCACCCATGTCGAGGCCTGCAGCTGAGCCATCGTCACGGGAACGTATTCGGGGGCGACATCCTTGAGAACAAGTCCGTCGACATACTGGTTCGGATTGATCACCATGCAGTCGAACACGCCGCGCTGGAGCCCTTCATATGCCTCGTTCCAGGCGATGCTGACCGGCGTCATGCCGAGCGCCGTGACCGTGTCGGACCACACCGCGCCAATCGCGCGCGCGCGCTTGCCGACGGCATCCTCGGGCGAGGAGATCGGCTTGTTGCACAGCAGGTTGTAGGCCGGAGTGGAAGTCGCCTGCATGACCTTGAGGTTGTGCGAGGCGTATTCGTCGGTAAGCGGCTGAAGGGTGAGAACCGTCTCGAGCGCGGCGGCGCCGCCGGCGGCCACGTCATGGACGGTGGAGCCGCTGAGCGCGCCGCCAAGGCCGAACAGCCACGCTCCGACCGGGAGCTTCTGGGGATAGTAGGTCGGGATGATGAGCCCGATGTCGGCAACGCCATCGCCCACGCCATCAAGCGTGTTGACCGCGTTCAGGAGCGACGAGGACCAGTAGTTCTCGAACGTGATCTTGCCGTTGGTGAACTTGGTCACCGCCTGCTCCCACTCGACCATTGCGCGGCCGAAGTTGGCGGTCTGGTCGCCCGAGAAGTCGGCCAGCTTCAACACGCGCGGTTCGAGCTTCTCCAGCCACGCCTCGTCGG
>JAUYMV010000107.1 GCA_030698645.1 Mesorhizobium sp. | reverse complement strand
TAAGCTCGTTCGGAAATCTCCCATTCGCCGCCAGCCGCTTTTCAACGATATGATGCCATTCCCGCCCGTTTCCGGCTGGCCCGAGGTATTCCCGTAGTTCGCGCTCGGAGCGGAAGCGAACGTTCGGATGCCCGAAACGATGCCATGAAGGCGGTCCGATCCGTTGGGTTTCCTTGTCGAAATCCTCGTCCTTCGGGAGCGGTTCGCCTTCGAACCAGCGCTTCGGGATTCTCGTCAGATGAGGGCGGACACGCTGGAGAGTCTCGCGCAAACGGGCGATGGCGGGCGGACCGAGACGCTGCAGCAGTTGGATGAGAGCGTTCGCACCGACGCTTGGATACCATCGTCCGCCCCCGGGCGTGCCGGCTGGCAGGCGAGGCTGCAGGGGCCAGTTGGGATTGTATTTGAGCGCGCGCGCTACATGCCGACCTGCCGCGATAAGATATACGTGCGCGGCTGCATGCTTAAGTTCGGTGTAAACTCTGTCTTGGGTCTGTCTTCGCATCTATCGCCCCGAGGTAAAATCTCAGAGGCATGATAGAACTCTCGCCGAGGGCGTGGATAAAATGGACTGCTATTCTATTTAAATATTTGATGTATAAGCGGCGCTGCAGGCTATTTGTCCACCATGCGCTTAGCACATACCCACTCGATCCGCTTTCCCCTCACATCCTGAACACCCCGAACCGCGTCTCCGCCACCTCCGCATTCAGCGCCGCGCTCAAGCTCAGCGCCAGGACCTCGCGCGACTTCGCCGGGTCGATGATCCCGTCATCCCAGAGCCTCGCCGACGAATAGAGCGGATGCCCCTCGCGTTCGTATTTCTCCAGGATGGGCGCGCGGAAGGCGGCCTCGTCCTCGGCCGACCAGGCCTCGCCCCTGCGCTCGAAACCCTCGCGCTTGACCATGGCGAGCACGGTCGCCGCCTGTTCGCCGCCCATCACCGAGATGCGGGCGTTCGGCCACATCCACAGGAAGCGGGGCGAGTAGGCGCGGCCGCACATGCCGTAATTGCCGGCGCCGAACGAGCCGCCGATGATCATCGTGACCTTGGGCACGCGCGCGGTGGCGACCGCGGTGACGAGCTTGGCGCCGTCCTTGGCGATGCCGCCGGCCTCGTATTTGCGCCCGACCATGAAGCCGGTGATGTTCTGCAGGAAAACGAGCGGGATCTTTCGCTGGCAGCAGAGCTCGATGAAATGCGCCCCCTTCAGCGCGCTTTCGGAAAACAGCACGCCATTGTTGGCGATGATGCCGACCGGAAGCCCATGCAGATGCGCGAAGCCGGTGACGAGCGTCGTGCCGTAATTCTGCTTGAACTCGTCGAGCTCCGAGCCGTCGACGATGCGCGCGATGATCTCGCGCACGTCATAGGGGGTGCGCGCGTCGGCCGGCACGATGCCGTGGATCTCATCCGCCGCGTGAAGTGGCGGAACGGACGTGCGAAGCGCGAGGTCTATTGTCTTCTTCCGATTCAGGTTTCGGATGATCCGCCGCGTGATGGCGAGCGCGTGTTCGTCGTTCAGCGCATAGTGGTCGGCGACGCCGGAGAGGCGCGTGTGCACCTCGGCGCCGCCCAGATCCTCGGCGCTGACATCCTCGCCGGTCGCCGCCTTCACCAGCGGCGGGCCTCCCAGGAAGATCGTCGCCTGGCCCTTCACCATCACGGATTCGTCCGCCATCGCCGGCACATAGGCGCCGCCGGCGGTGCACGAGCCCATGACGCAGGCGATCTGCGGGATGCCGGAAGCCGACATGTTGGCCTGGTTGAAGAAGA